>CBHTVL010000021.1:0-11436 GCA_966096475.1 uncultured Burkholderiales bacterium | reverse complement strand
AACAGGTCATGCAGGCGGCCGGCGCCCGAGAGGCCGACCGCGGCGCTGAGGTCGAGTGTGTTGCGGGTTTCGACGAGGCGGCGTTTGGCATCTTCGACGGTGAGGAACTGCAGAAAACGTTTCGGGCTGACGCCGGCCCAGCGCGTGAACAGGCGCTGGAAGTGGTGTTCACTGAGTCCGGTGTGTCGGGCGACCGCGGCGAGATCGGGTTGCGCATCCGCATGCGTCTGCAGATAGGCCAGGGCTTCTGCGATGCGGCGGTAATCCTGATGGCTGATGTCCATGTCGCGCAGAATACTGCGGACGGATCGTGACGGCGACCCGATTCTTGCGGTGCCGGTTAACGCGGCAGTTTGCGGCGGTCGCCGGCCGGAGGCGGCGCGACTTTCATGATTTCGTCGATGGTGGTGACGCCGGCAGCGATTTTCAGCGCGCCGCTGATGCGCAGCGGTTTCATGCCGTCCTTGAAGGCGGCGTCGCGCAGGGCTTCAAGGTCGGCTGATTCGACCAGGCGTTCGCGGATGCCCGGCGACATCAGCATCATTTCATAAATGCCGACGCGACCCGTATAACCGGTCATCCTGCATTCGAGGCAGCCCTTGTTGATATAGGTCTTGCCTTTGGGGTTGGCGGCTTTCCACGGTGCGACCAGCGAATCCCACAACTCGTCGTCGTAGTCATGCTGTTCCTTGCAGTGCGGACACAGCGTGCGCACCAGGCGCTGGGCCATCACGCCGAGCAGTGTTGATTGCAGCAGATAGGGCGGCACGCCGAGATCGAGCAGCCGGGTCACCGCCGAGGGCGCGTCATTGGTGTGCAGCGTGGACAACACGAGGTGGCCGGTGAGTGCCGCCTGCACCGCCATTTCGGCGGTTTCGAGGTCACGGATCTCGCCGACCATCACGATGTCCGGGTCCTGGCGCATCAGTGTGCGGATGCCGGTGGCGAAGTCGACGCCGATGGCGGTCTGCACCTGCATCTGGTTGAAACTCGGTTCGACCATCTCGATCGGGTCTTCGATGGTGCAGACGTTGACGTCGGGCGCGGCGAGTTTTTTCATCGTCGAATACAGCGTCGTCGTCTTGCCTGATCCTGTCGGGCCGGTGACCAGGATGATGCCGTGCGGGGCGCCGGAAATATGCGCCCATTTTTTTTCTTCTTCTTCCGAGAAGCCGAGCTCGCGGTAATCCTTGACCAGGGTTTCCGGATTGAAAATCCGCATCACCAGCTTTTCGCCGAAGGCGGTGGGCATGGTTGACAGCCGCAGTTCGACTTCATCGCCATCCGGGGTAACGGTTTTCAGTCGGCCGTCCTGCGGGCGGCGCTTTTCGACGACGTCCATGCGGCCGAGAATCTTGATGCGCGAAGTCATCGCCGCCATTACCGGCGTCGGGATTTGATAGACCAGATGCAGTGCGCCGTCGATGCGGAAACGCACATTGCCGACTTCGCGGCGCGGTTCGATGTGGATGTCGCTGGCACGCTGTTCGAAGGCGTAATTGAACAGCCAGTCGCAGATATGGACGATGTGCTGGTCATTGGCATCCAGCTGGCCGCTGCGGCCGAGCTGCACCAGCTGTTCGAAGTTGGCGATATCCGAAACCGCGCCCTTGTCCTTGGAATTGGCGCCTTTGACCGAGCGGGCGAGGTTGTAGAACTCGACGATATAACCCTGGATGTCGACCGGATTCGCGACAACCCGCTTGATGTCGAGCCGCAGCACCTGTTTCAGCGAGGCTTCCCAGCTGCGCACCCCGGGATCGGCGGTGGCAATGGTCGCTTCGCGGGTGTTTACGGCGATGGGCAGGATCTTGTAGCGCGCGGCGTAGGCGTTCGACATCACTTTGGTTACCGCGGTGAAGTCGATCTTGAACGGATCAATATGCAGATAGGGCAGCGCGGATTTTTCGGCGAGCCACTGCATCAGCACTTCAAGACTCAGCAGCTTGCGCGGGTTGCGCGGGTCTTTCCATTTCTGGTCGGCAATGACCATCATGGGATGCGCATCGGATTTGCTGAAGCGCCGGTTGGCGACCAGTTTTTCGGCTTCTTCGCGCGGCACCAGATTGTCGGCGATCAGGTCGGCAACGACCTGGGCCAGGGTCAGCGGGCGGTCGCCTGTGGTCTGGGCGGCGGGCGGCGAGGGTTGGACGGTAGCCATGACTCAGGAATATACCAATATTCAATGATTTACGGATTGTTTTGCGAGTGATGGCTGGTTTTACCGGGAAACCGGCGCGCGGCATCCCGTTAGCACCATATAAGTGCGTAAATCAGTGTAATGCACATAATAAGTGCGTTATGGTTGGCCTGTAATGGACAATTGATAATAAAAACAATGGATTGGAAACTAGAACAATACTTGCTTGATTAAGCCGGTTATTTTTCAGGGGGGAGTGCAATGGAAGCCATCAAAGTCAGCACCGACACGCTGTTCATTCTGCTGGGCGCGATCATGGTTCTGGCCATGCATTCGGGCTTTGCGTTTCTGGAGCTCGGTACAGTGCGGCGCAAGAACCAGGTCAATGCGCTGGTGAAGATTCTCAGCGATTTCGCCGTCTCGACCATCGTCTATTTTTTCATCGGTTACGGCGTGGCCTATGGCGTCTCGTTCATGGTCGGCGCGGAACAGCTGGCGGAAAAAAGCGGCTTTGACGTCACCAAGTTCTTTTTCCTGCTGACCTTTGCCGCGGCGGTGCCGGCGATCATCTCGGGCGGTATTGCCGAGCGCGCCAAATTCAACCCGCAACTGATCGCCACCTTGGTGATCGTCGGTTTCATCTATCCCTTTTTCGAGGGCATCGCCTGGAATGACCGTTACGGCATCCAGCCCTGGATCGAAGCCACCACCGGCGCGAAATTCCATGACTTCGCCGGTTCGGTGGTGGTGCATGCGGTCGGCGGCTGGATCGCGCTGGGCGCGGTGATCCTGCTCGGACCGCGCATCGGCCGTTATCCGAAAGAGGGCGGCGTGATGGCGCAGGCGCCGTCGAGCATTCCCTTTCTCGCGCTGGGTGCCTGGATTCTCACGGTGGGCTGGTTCGGCTTCAATGTGATGTCGGCACAGACCATCGACAAGATTTCAGGGCTGGTCGCGGTCAATTCACTGATGGCAATGTCGGGCGGCATCATTGTCGCGCTGGTGATCGGCCGCAACGATCCGGGCTTCGTGCACAACGGCCCGCTGGCCGGTCTGGTGGCGGTTTGCGCCGGCTCGGATGTGATGCATCCGGCGGGCGCGCTGGTCACCGGCGGCGTTGCCGGTGCGCTGTTTGTTTATATGTTCACGCTGACCCAGAACAAACTGAAGATCGACGATGTGCTCGGCGTGTGGCCGCTGCACGGCCTCTGCGGCGCCTGGGGCGGCATTGCCTGCGGCATATTCGGGTCCAAGGCACTGGGCGGCATCGGCGGCGTCAGCATGACGGCGCAATTGATCGGCACCGGACTGGGCGTGGTGATCGCGCTGATCGGCGGCTTCGTGGTTTACGGTGTGCTGAAGGCCACCGTGGGTATCCGTCTGGACCGGGAGCAGGAGTTCGACGGGTCGGATCTGTCGATTCACAAGATCGGGGCGACGCCGGATCGCGAAGCGAGCTGGTAACCCAATCGCGGATTAACGGCTCCGGCATTGCGCCGGAGCCGATTTAATCAGAACGTCGCCGTCCCGCGCATTGCGTAACTGCCGGCGGCATTCG
The DNA here is from genome assembly GCA_966096475.1 of uncultured Burkholderiales bacterium. Lineage (GTDB taxonomy): Bacteria > Pseudomonadota > Gammaproteobacteria > Burkholderiales > SG8-41. Next base: position 7,738 of record CBHTVL010000021.1, on the reverse strand, counting down.
CCGTCCACAACTCGACCGATTTGCCGTCGCCCGACGGCTGGCCGTTCACGCTGAATTTTTCCTGGTGGAAGACCGGATGTGTGGCGCGGTAATCCAGTGTGCGCACCGGACGCGGATCATTTCGGCGGCACAAATCGAGCAACAGAGTGGTTTGCAGAGGGCCGTGCACGATCAGTCCCGGATAACCTTCGGCCTGCCGGCAATAATCGATGTCGTAATGAATGCGGTGGCCATTAAAGGTAATTGCGGAGTAACGGAACAGCACGGCTTCGTTTGCCTGCAACTCGCGCCGCCACGCTGCCTGTTGCGGTGCCGGTTTGCCGGCGGGTGCGGCGTCACCGGGTTTCGCGGCATCACGGTAGACGATGTCATGTTCTTCGACGATAGCCGTTGTGCTGTTGGCGCTGACGGTGTGGCGTACGGTGACAAAGACGAGATTGCCGCTGTTGCCGGACTTGGCTTCGACCGACAGGATTTCGGATTCACGGCGCAGGGCATCACCGATGCGGACCGGTGCGCGGAATTCGATACGACCGCCGGCCCACATGCGCCGCGGCAGCGGCACCGGCGGCAGAAAACCGCCGCGTTTGGGGTGGCCGTCATGACCCAGTTCGGCATTCGGTGCGGTTTCAAGAAAATACAGCCAATGGCCACTGTGCGGGATGGCGTCTCCGGTTTTCGGCGGCGGATCCTTGCGGTCTAGTGTGGCTGATAGCGCGGCGACCGGAAAAGCGGTGGCCGTATCGTCGTGAATTTCTTTTTTGCCGATCCAGCTGCGCAGATGGTTGATGTCCATTTCCATATGCGGCTCAGCCCAACGCCAGTACGCGGGCCAGATCGCGGGCGCTGTGACGGTCCATGTTGAGCACGGCGTCGCGGATGCGTTCGGCCTGCGGTTTCGAGATAACCAGTGAAGCGTTGTCGAAGAATTTTTCGGTAATGTCTTCGGCGGTCAGTGCACGGTCGCCGGCGCCACGGTTGATTTTTTCCATATGCACCAGTTCGCGGCCGTCTTTGGTGGTGACGACGACGCCGCCCGAGAAATATTTGGGGAAGGCCGAATCCGGATCGGCCTCGTGGTTGACCTTTTGTGCCAGTGCGAGGATCGCCGGATCATTGAGTGCATCGGTTTCGAGTTCGGCAAAACCGAATTTGCCGCGGACGAAACAGGCTGCGAGCACGAACTGCACGCTGAACTTGGCCATGTAATCCGATACCGGACGGCGGCGCATTTCCGGCGGCTCGGCGATGTAATGGAAGGTCTCGGGGTGGAGCAGCGCACGGACTTTGACGATGTCTTCCGGCTTGATGTTGTGCTTGCGGCGGATCGCCAGTGCGGAATCGGCGCAGGCATGGAGCAGGTGGCAGATCGGGAAGGGCTTGATCGCGACTTCCTTGAACAGCCATTCCTGACCGAGATTACGCGTCATCGCACCCATGTCGACTTCCTTGAAGCGGCTGCCGGTGTGTGAGCGGAAAATGCCGTCTTCGCCTTCATAGATCTTGCGGGTGCCGACAAAACCGCCGCTGGCGAGTCCCGCGGCGGTGATGCCGCCGACGCCGGCCCAGGCCGGATGCAGTCGTTTGTTCCAGGCGCCGTCAGCGCGGTGTTCGGAGATGGCGGATGCGGTGCTGCCGGCGAAGCCCTGCGCGTATTGCAGGCGCTGCGGGCTGAGCTTGAACAGCTTGCCGGCGGCAACCGAGCAGCCGAAATGACCGGCGATGCCGGTGGTGTGGAAGCCCTGGGTGTGCATGGTGCCGCCGGCGGCAACGCCGAGGCGGGTGGCGATTTCAACACCGAGGATATAGGCCATCAGCAGATCGGCGCCGGAGGCATCGCGTTTTTCGGCGACGCCCAGCGAGCAGGGAAAGGAGCTGGCGGTCGGGTGGACGATGGCGCCGGGGTGGGTGTCGTCGTAATCGAGGCCGTGGGCGAGAATGCCGTTCATCAGCACTGCATCACGCATCGGCAGCTTGATGTTCATGCCGATGACGCTGTTGTTGCCGCCTTCGGCGAGGTTGCTGATGCCGGCCAGCGCATGCTGGGCGAAATCAAAACGGGTGGCGGCGAGGGCGGTGCCCGCGACATCCAGTGCATGGAGTTTGGCGCGCTCTCGGACATCTGCTGGTATTGCGTCCGGCGTCAGGTTGGCGGCGAACTCGGCGATCTGCTGCGAGATCGAAAGGCTTGTGGCAGCGGTGGCAGGCGCTGCTGCGGGTGCGGGTTGAGTCGACATGGCGGTTTCCGGATGGACTGCAGAAAGAGGGCGGGAGAATAAAGCCTGGCAAAGACTTTAGCAGTTTCCGCCCGGCGGGTCGGTCGCCGTTTCGCATGCTGGGCATCTTGCGTCGCAAATGTAATGATGTGCATCACCCGCTGCTTTTATAATGCGGGGCTATAATCGCGCCGTTCAGGTTGGACCGGCGCTTATAATTAAATAATTGTTTTTATTGATAAAAAAAGGGGCGGGTATGGAATGGCTGTCAGATCCGAATGCATGGCTCGCACTGGCGACGCTGACGGCACTGGAAATTGTTCTCGGTGTGGACAACATCATTTTCATTTCCATCCTCTGCGGACGTCTGCCGGAAAACCAGCGCGCCAAGGCGCGCAACATCGGCCTGATGTTTGCGATGCTGACCCGTATCGGCCTGCTGTTCACGCTGACCTGGCTGATGTCGCTGACTGCGCCGCTGTTTGCGCTGTTTGCGCATGAAATTTCCGGCCGTGATCTGATTCTGATCGGCGGTGGCCTGTTCCTGCTGTGGAAAAGCGTGCATGAAATCCACAACTCGCTGGAAGGCCCGGTTGAGGGGCATGACGGTAGTGTTGCGGTTGCGGCGACTGCGACTTTCGGCGCGGTGATTGCGCAGATTGCCGTGATCGATATCGTATTTTCGCTGGACTCGGTGATCACGGCGGTCGGCATGGTCGATGAACTGTCGATCATGGTGGTGGCGATCGTGATTGCGGTCGGTGTGATGCTGTTCGCCGCGGGCCCGATCGGCGCTTTTGTCGACCGTCATCCGACGATCAAGATGCTGGCACTGTCCTTCCTGATGCTGGTGGGCGTCGCGCTGATCGGTGAGGGCTGGGAATTGCATATTCCCAAGGGTTACATCTACTTCGCGATGGCGTTTGCGGTTGTTGTGGAAATGCTCAATCTGCGGATGCGGGCAAAACGTGCGCCGGTGGAGTTGCACAAGCAACTGCCGTAACAAGCGCAAGAGAAAAGCAGGCGGACGAAAAAAAGCAGCCCCGGAAACGGGGCTGCTTTTTTTCAGGTTTACCGGATTTTCAGAAAGCCGAGATACCGGTGATGGCGCGGCCGAGGATCAGTGCATGGATGTCATGCGTGCCTTCGTAGGTGTTGACGGCTTCCAGATTCATGACGTGGCGAATCACGTGGAATTCGTCAGAGATGCCGTTGCCACCGTGCATGTCGCGGGCGACGCGTGCGATGTCCAGCGCCTTGCCGCAGGAATTGCGCTTGAGGATGGAGATCATGTCCGGCACCACGCGGTCTTCGTCCATCAACCGGCCGAGGCGCAGCACGGCGTGCAGGCCCAGCGTGATTTCGGTTTGCATATTGACCAGTTTCAGCTGCACCAGCTGGTTGGCGGCGAGCGGGCGGCCGAACTGCTTGCGGTCCAGTGTGTAGCTGCGGGCGGCATGCCAGCAGAACTCGGCGGCGCCCAGCGCGCCCCAGGCGATGCCGTAACGTGCCTTGTTAAGGCAGGAGAAGGGGCCCTTCAGGCCTGAAACATCGGGCAGCACGTTTTCGTCGGGCACGAACACGTTATCCATGACCACTTCGCCGGTCACCGAGGAACGCAGGCTGAACTTGCCTTCAATCTTGGGCGTGGTCAGGCCCTTCATGCCTCTTTCAAGGATGAAGCCGCGGATCACGCCGGCATCGTCCTTGCCCCAGATCATCAGTACATCGGCAAGCGGGGCATTGGTGATCCACATTTTGGCGCCGCTGACGAGATAGCCACCGTCGGTTTTTTTGCCGCGGGTGATCATGCCGGCCGGATCGGAGCCGGCATTGGGTTCGGTCAGGCCGAAGCAGCCGATCCACTCACCGGTGGCCATTTTCGGGAGGTATTTCTGCTTTTGCGCTTCGCTGCCGAAGGCGGAGATCGGATACATCGCCAGGCTGGACTGGACGGACAGCGCCGAGCGGTAGCCGCTGTCGACGCGTTCCACTTCGCGCGAGATCAGGCCGTAGCAGACGTGGTTGACGCCGGCGCAGCCGTAACCGTCGATGGTGGAGCCGAGAAAGCCCAGTGCGCCCATCTCGGTCATGATGTCGCGGTCGAATTTCTCGTGGCGGTTGGCCTCGAGCACGCGCGGCATCAGTTTTTCCTGGCAATAGGCCCGCGCCGCGTCCCGCACCATGCGCTCTTCATCGCTGAGCAGATCGTCGAGCAGCAGCGGGTCATCCCACTGAAACTCGTTTTTGGTCGAGGACTTTGCGGCGTTCATCGGGGTCTCCGGATACAATGCAGGTTATGAAAGTCATTCGATTTTAGATCATTTTGGCTGACCAGGACCTGAACCGATTGCGCATCGACCGGGATGCGCCCCAAACGATCCGGAGACGCGGCTTCCGCTGGTGGTGGCTGCTTGCCGCCGCCCTCATTGGTGGGGCGGCTTTCTGGCTGTACGCGCGCAATGCGCCGTTGGCGGTTGAAACCGCCACGGTCTCGCAGGCTTACCCGTCGCAGGCGCATACGCTGCTCAATGCCACCGGTTATGTCGTGGCCCAACGCAAGGCGGCAGTGGCGTCCAAGGCCACCGGCCGGCTGGAATGGCTCAATGTGCGCGAGGGCAGCCAGGTCAAGGCCGGTGAAATCCTCGCGCGTCTTGAAAGCAGCGATGTCACCGCGCAGATGCAGCAGGCCGCAGCCAATGTGAAGGTGGCGCGTGCCAATCTGGAGCAGGGCGATGCTGAATTGAAAGAAGCGCAGCGCGCCATGGCACGGTCGAAGGATTTGCTGGAGAAAAAATTCGTATCCGCTGCCGCGCATGACACCGTGTTGGCGCGCCATGAGAAGGCACAGGCCGCACTGAGCGGTTACAAAGCGTCGATTGCCGCCGCAGAGGCCAATCTCCGCGTCGCGCAGGTGGCGGTTGAGCAGACGCTGATCCGTGCGCCTTTCGACGGTGTGGTGTTGACCAAGAATGCCAACGTCGGTGATGTGATCACGCCGTTCTCGTCGGCGCTGGGTTCGCAGGCGGCGGTGGTAACCATGGCTGACATGTCGACGCTGGAAGTCGAGGCTGACGTATCGGAAGCGAATCTGGCCAAGGTCAAAGTCGGCCAGCCCTGCGAAATCCAGCTCGATGCGTTGCCCGACCAGCGTTTCCGCGGCGTTGTGCAGCGTACGGTGCCGACAGTGGACCGTGCCAAGGCGACGGTGATGGTCAAGGTGCGTTTCGTCGAACCGGATGCGCGCATCCTGCCGGAGATGAGTGCCAAGGTCGCCTTCCTCGAAAAGGAATTGCCGGAGAACGAACGTACGTCACGCACCGTGGTGCAGCCGGCGGCGGTGGTGGACCGGGATGGCAGCAGCGTCGTGTTCGTGATCCGCGAAGGCAAGGCGGTGCAGGTGCCGGTGAAAACCGGCATGAAGATCGGCGACCTGATCGAAGTCAGTGGCAAGGTTGCGGCCGGCGACAAGCTGGTGATGCGGCCACCGGCGGGCCTGCGCGACGGCGCACCGGTGGCGGTGGCGGCGAAATAACCGTGTCGCAGCCCGCGCCAGCGGTCGCGATCCGCCATCTCACCAAAACCTACCGCCGCGGCGGGCAGGTGGTGCCGGTGCTCGAAGACATCAGCTTTGATATTGCCGCCGGTGACTTTGTGGCGCTGATGGGGCCGTCGGGTTCCGGCAAAAGCACATTGCTCAACCTGATTGCCGGCATTGATCGACCCGACAGCGGTGAACTGCGCGTCGCCGATGTCGACATCATGCAACTCGATGAAGCGGGGCTTGCCGACTGGCGGGCACGCAATGTCGGTTTCATTTTCCAGTTCTACAACCTGATGTCGGTGCTGACCGCTCTGGAAAACGTCGAACTGCCGCTGCTGTTGACCGGGCTGGCGGCACGTGACCGGCGCGAACGCGTCGAAGTGGCATTGCGCATGGTTGGCCTGAGCGACCGCATGACGCATTACCCGTCGGAACTTTCGGGCGGGCAGCAGCAGCGTGTGGCGATTGCGCGCGCGATCATCACCGACCCGACCATTCTTGTTGCGGATGAACCGACCGGCGATCTTGATCGCGCTTCCGCCGATGACATCCTCGCGCTGATGGACCGGCTCAATGGCGAACTGGGCAAGACCATCATCATGGTGACGCATGACCCGCACGCGGCGCAGCGTGCCCGTCGGACCCGTCATCTGGAAAAAGGTCTGTTGACGGACTGATTATAAGTATTTGTTTTTAAACAATATTTATAGCACCCCCTCTATGTATCTGCTGAAACTCATCCTGCGCAATGCGCTGCGCCACAAGCTGCGCACGCTGCTGACGGTGCTGGGGCTGCTGGTGGCGATTCTGTCTTTCGGCTTGCTGCAGACCGTGGTCGATGCCTGGTACACCGGCGCCAATTCGGCAGCCCCCGACCGGCTGGTGACGCGCAGCGCGGTGTCACTGGTGGTGCCGCTGCCGGTGCATTACCGCGACAAGATCCGTGCGATCGACGGCGTGCGTTCGGTGGCCTCGGCCAACTGGTTTGCCGGCGTGTATCAGGAGCCGAAGAATTTTTTTCCGCAGTTCGCGATTGATCCCGCGACTTATCTGGCGATGTATCCGGAATATCGCATCCATCCGGATCAGTTGCGTGATTTCATGCGCGACCGCAAGGGCGCCGTCATCGGTCGCAAGCTGGCCGATACCTACGGCTTCAAGCTGGGGGATGTGGTTCCTCTGAGGGGCACGATCTTCGCCGGCAACTGGGAGTTTGTCGTGCGTGCGATTTACGAAGGCGCGACGCCGAAGACCGATACCTCGCAGTTCTTCTTTCACTGGGATTACCTCAACGAGACGGTGCGCACGCGTGCGCCGCAACGCGCCAATCAGGTCGGCGTGTTTGTGGTGCAGGTCAGCGATGTGTCACGGGCCGCTGAAATCAGCGCCACCATCGACGCGCAGTTCCGCAATTCACCGGCGGAAACGCTGACTGAAACCGAGAAGGCTTTCCAGATCGGTTTCATCAAGCAGACCGAGGCGATTGTCATCGCCATCCGCATCGTGTCTTTTGTGGTCATATTCATAATCCTCGCGGTGATGGCCAATACGATGGCGATGACCGCGCGTGAGCGGGTAGGTGAACATGCAACCTTGAAGGCGCTGGGTTTCGGGCCGGGTTTCCTTGGTGGTCTGATTTACGGCGAATCGCTGGCGATTGCGTTTGCCGGCGCCGGGCTGGGCGTATTACTGACTTTCCCGGTGGCCGAGTGGTTCGGCGCCAAGATGGGTACGCTGTTTCCGGTGTTTGAGGTGAGTACGGAAACCGTGTGGTTGCAATTTGCCTGTGCGCTGGTTGTCGGTGTAACGGCGGCTGTGGTGCCGGCCTGGCGGGCTGCAACGGTGCGCATTGTTGAAGGCTTGAGGGCGGTGGGCTGATGGCGCTGCCGTTTTCCTACACGGTCCGCAATTTGTGGACACGCAAACTGACCACGGCGCTGACGGCCGGCGGCATGGCGCTGGTGGTGTTTGTGTTTGC
>CBHTVL010000020.1:0-11504 GCA_966096475.1 uncultured Burkholderiales bacterium | reverse complement strand
GAAACTCGGCCATCGCGCGGTGCAGATCGGCGCCCGCGTCGAAGAAGAAGGCCTCGACGCGCCGCAGTACGACGCCTTCTGGTCCGCCGCGCAGGAACTCAATGTGCCGGTGATCATTCACCCGGCCGACCTCGCGGTGCCGCCGCGCATCCGCAGACTGTTTCTGCACATCCTCGTCGGCAATCCGAGTGAAACCACTTTCGCTGCAGCAGCCCTGCTGCTCGGCGGCGTGTTCGACCGTTTCCCGAAACTGCGCGTGCTGCTGGTGCATGGCGGCGGTTGCGTGCCTTATCAGTTCGGCCGCATCGACCGCGGCCGCATCACTGCGCCGCCCTTCGCCAAGGGCTCGGTGAAGAATCCGCTGGGCCAGTACGCGAACAATCTCTACTACGACACCGTGCTGCATGATGACGAAGCGTTCCGTTACCTGATCGAACGCGTCGGCGCCGGCCAGGTCGCGCTGGGCAGCGATTACCCCTTCCCGCTGCGCGACCCGGACCCTGTAAAATTTATCAATAAAAACAATAAGATGGATGATTCCGCGCGGCGTGCCGTGTGCTGGGATACCGGCGCTGCGCTGCTCGGCCTGAAGTAATCAAGGAGATCTGCAATGAACGTCACCACACTGCGCGGCGCGATGGCCGCCGTGTTGCTGGGTATCGCCGCATCGGCTGCCGCACAGAACTATCCCGCGGGCCCGATCCGCATCATCGTGCCCTTCCCCGCGGGCGGCGGCGTCGATACGGCAGGACGTCTGCTCGGCCAGAAACTCTCGGAAGCGATCGGCCGTCCGGTGCTGATCGACAACCGCGCCGGCGCCAACGGCATGATCGGCAGTGAAATGGTCGCCAAGGCGCCGAAGGACGGTTACACGCTGATGGTCAACGGCGCCAACTTCGTCACCAGCCCGACGTTGTATGCGAAATCGCTGTATGACCCGATCAAGGATTTCGACGCCATCAGCCTGCTCGCCCATGCGCCGAACATCCTCGTCGTGCATCCCTCGCTGCCGGTGAAAAGCGTCCGTGAACTGATCGCCTTCGCCAAAGCACGTCCCGGCGAAGTGCTGTTTGCCGGTTCCGGCAGCGGCAGCACGCCGCACCTCGCCGGCGAACTGTTCAAGACCCAGACCGGCACCAAGATGGTCCATGTGCCCTACCGCGGCACCGGCCCGGCAATCACCGCCATCCTCTCCGGCGAAGTCGGCTCGATGTTCATGCCGGCGCTGACCGCGCTGCCGCTGATCCAGTCCGGCCGCGTGCGCGCGCTGGGCGTAACCTCGCTGGAACGCCTGCCCGCGCTGCCGCAACTGCCCACCGTATCCGAATCGGGACTCAAGGGTTACCAGTCCAGCCAGTGGTACGGCGTGCTCGCCCCCGCAGGCACTTCTCCCGACATTCTCAATCTGCTGAACGGCCATGCCGTCAAAATCATGCAAAGCGCCGACATGAAAGAGCGCATGAAGAACAGCGGCAGCGTTGCCGTCGGCAGTTCGCGTGAAGTGTTCGCGAAGTTCCTGCAAACCGAATACAGCAAATGGGCGCAGGTGATCAAAGCCTCCGGCGCCACTGTTGATTAAAAACAAGACTGAAAAACATCCATCCACGGAGCGAGCATGACCACACCGAACAATCCTGCGGGCACGATCAAACACGAAACCCCGACCCCTTCTGCCGCCAGCGACGCGCTTTACGGCAGCGACGTCATCGCCGGCACGCTGCGCGCACTGGACATCGAATACATCGCGCTCAATCCCGGCGCGAGTTACCGCGGCCTGCATGACAGCCTGGTCAATTACCTCGGCAACAAAAAACCGCAGATGGTGCTGTGCCTGCACGATGAAAATGCCGCTTCGATCGCCCAGGGTTACTGGAAGGCCAGCAACAAGCTGATGGCTGTCGGCCTGCACTCCAATGTCGGCCTGATGCATGCGTCGATGCCGATTTTCAACGCCTGGTGCGACCGCGCACCGATGCTGATCCTCGGCGCCACAGGCCCGGTGGACGCGTCGCAGCGCCGCCCCTGGATCGACTGGATTCACACCTGCTCCGATCAGGCCGCACTGGTGCGCAACTTCACCAAATGGGACAACCAGCCGGGTTCGACCGCCGCTGCGGTCGAAGCGATGATCCGCGGCGCACAGCTGTCGATGACCCCGCCGCGGGCGCCGGTCTATGTGAACCTCGACGTCACCATCCAGGAAGAAAAACTGGAAGCACCGCTGCCGATGCCCGACATGGCGCGTTATGCACCGCCGCCGATGGTACGTCCGTCCGAAACCGAAATCGAAGCGGCGGCAAAGCTGCTGTCGAACGCAAAAAATCCGGTGATGTTGTGCGGTCGCGGATCGCGCCGGCTTGACCACTGGAACGCCCGCGTCGCACTGGCCGAAAAACTCGACATGCGCGTGATCACCCAGATCAAACTCGCGGCTTCCTTCCCCACTGATCACCGGCTGCATGCCGCACCGCCGGCGAACCGTCTGGTGCCGGCTGCGAAAAAAACCCTGGCCGAAGCCGACGTCATCATCGCCCTCGACTGGCTGGATCTCGCCGGCGCACTGAAGCAGACCTTCGGCAGCAAACCGGTCACCGCAAAAATCATCAACATCTCCAGCGACAGCCAGCTGCACCGCGGCTGGAGCATGGATTACCAGGCGCTGCCGCCGGCGGATGTATGGATGAACTGCGAACCCGATGCCGCAGTGCCGCTGCTGACCGCTGCGGTCACCGCACGTCCACGCAAGATTGAAGGACCGGCCTATTCACTGGCCGGCGCACCGGGCGAACCGCTGGCGCTGAAAGGTCTGGCCCATGCCTTCAATGCCGCGGTCGGCAAACAAGACATCAGCATTACCCATCTGCCGCTGGGCTGGAGCGGTGCCTACACCCACTTCCGTCATCCGCTGGATTACCTCGGCTTTGACGGCGGCGGCGGGGTCGGCGCAGGCCCCGGCCTGACCATTGGCGCAGCACTCGCGCTCAAAGGCAGCGGCCGCATTCCCATCGGCCTGATGGGCGACGGCAACTTCCTGATGGGCAACACGGCGGTGTGGACCGCGGTGCACTACCAGATTCCCTGCCTGATGATCATCTGCAACAACCGTTCGTTCTTCAACGATGAACGCCATCAAGGTCATGTCGCTGAATACCGCGGCCGTCCGCCGGAGAATGCCTGGATCGGTCAGAAGATCAATGACCCGGACATCGACATCGCCGCGATGGCGCGCGCCCAGGGCGCCGAAGGCATCGGCCCGGTCACCAAGATGGCCGACATGCAGCCCGCCATCGAACGCGGCATCGCCATCGTCAAGGCCGGCGGCGTCTGTGTCATCGATGCCCGCGTACTGCCGGGCTATGATGGTGAATAAGCGCTGAACACCAAAATAAAATTCCCGAGGAGAAACCGATGAAAAAGTACCGTCTCATCGTCACTGTGCTCGGCGCGGCCGCACTGGCCGCAGCTCCGGGCGCCGGCGGCTCGACCGACGTCGCCGCACGCGTGCTCACCGACAAGCTGACGGAATCACTGAAACAGAACATCGTCGTCGACAACCGCCCCGGCGCCGGCAGCCTCAACGGCACCGAAACGGTCGCCAAATCCGCGCCCGACGGTTACACGCTGCTGATCATCGCCGCGTCGCTGACCATCACCCCGGCGCTGCAGACCAATCTGCCCTTTGATCCGGTACGCGATTTCGCACCGATCACCCAGATCGTCGATCTGCCGCACATCGTCACCGTGCATCCCAACGTCGCTGCGAAATCCATTGGCGAACTGGTCGCACTGCTCAAGGCCAAACCCGGCCAGATCGCCGCAGGTTTCAGCGGCATCGGCACCAGCACCCACCTTGCCATTGAACTGTTCCAGTACATGAGCCAGACCAGAATGCTGCTGGTGCCGTACAAGGGCGGCGCACCGGCAATGACCGCACTGCTCGGCGGCGAAGTGCAGGTCAACTTTGCCACCAGTTCCACTGGCATTCCGCATATCCGCAGCGGCAAGCTGCGCGGCCTTGCCGTCACCGGCGCCAAACGCAGCACGGCGATCCCCGAACTGCCCACTGTCGCCGAAGCCGGGGTCAAGGGTTACCAGCACGCCTCCTGGGTCGGCATGCTGGCGCCGGCCAAAACGCCGAAGCCGGTGATCGAACGCCTGCACGCGGAATCGGTGAAGATCCTCGCGCGCAACGAGATCCGTTCATCCTTCCTCAAACAGGGCATGGAAGCGGAAGGCAATACGCCGCAGGAATTCGCCGCGACCATCACCCGCGAAGTCGATCAGTGGCTGAAGCTGGTGAAGTCCGCCGGCATCAAGACCCCTTAAATCCGGATGAATGCGGTCGGCTGAAAGGCCGACTGTTCAAATCGGTGCCCGCCTGAAGTCTCGACGCCGGCACCGGTTGCCGCAGGTTTGCGGCAGCAACTGCGTATAGCTGACACGCCAACACCCTATAATCCGAAGATAAGGATTTTTTAGATGATGAGTAATGCATTAAAACGCATCGCAAGTGCACTGGCAGTCCTTGCCTTTGCGGCAATCGCCGGGGGCTGTGCCCTAATCCCCGAGCGCCCGATCGACATCACTTACCTTACGGTGGATGATGCAAAAAAGCTTGTCGATCAGCTGGTCACCTCCAACACTCCCGGTCGCAAGCTCGCTCCGTTTTATCAGAATATCGCGAAGTATGAGAGCTGGATCGGCACCTGGAATTGCAACCGGCAACTTGTTCGCGTATCCGTGGAGCGCCTGCTGGTGCACAAACAGGAGGGCAACCGGTTTGAGGCGGAAAACACCTATGACGGTGATCCTCAGTGCATGGACATATCCAGAAACAAAGTTGCCGGTAAATTCGACAATCGCTTTGCCTATTTTCACAAAACCGGAGCAGGCATTACCACATGGGTTGCCAAGTACGAATTCCGGAACACGGACGGCGCACTTGTCTATCGCGGTCTGTGGCGCATCGAAGACGGAAAACTTACCTTCGCTCCGGCCGGTGAAAATCCCCGGTATTACATAACAAACCGGAAGAATCCCGAAAGCGGCGGACCCAGCGACATGTGGTCGCAAACCGAGTTATTGCCGACCAATTATGATCCCAATACCCGCAGCGCGATGGACGTCTTCAGGGCGACGCTGCAGGCGGCAAATGCCAGCCTGGGTCAATACGCTTCGGAAATAGCCGGACGGCAAAGCGTCCGGGATGCCAACGAGCGCGAAGCCAATGCTGCAGCCAGGACTCAAGCCCTCGCGCAGCTCCAGCAAAACGTCTATGCATCTCCGTCAAGGACCGGCACGCCTTCCGCCGGCCTGCCCCTGGCCAATCTGCAACCCGTAAGCCCGCCGGGTAAGGTCGCTTCGGCTCAGGCAGGCGTAATCCAAGGGTCGGCAACCGGCAAAAATGCTGCCCCTCAGCCACCGGCCCGGCGCGATGCCACCACGACAGCCGGCAAGCCTGTCCTGAACGACACGGTTTCCGGTGTGCGCGAAACCGCAACGGCAAAACGCGACCTGTCTTCCTCATCGAATGCCGCCAGAACCGATATGGCGGCGAAAACCGCCAAAAAAGAAATTGAGTGGGAGGACCCGAAACCGGAAGCCATCGCCATTTGCCTGCAAAGTACGGTCAACAAAAAATGGAAATGTCGCGGTTCGCTGGACAATCAAATACTTTTCGAATCCTCTCTGGAGGAAGCGCTTGGACGCCAGCATTGTTCCGGCGGAACATGGGCTGCCGGCGGACCTGTCATTGACGGCGAGCAATGGCAGGCTTACCGCTGCGGAAAAACACTCGGAGCGGGCGACTATGACGTTACCAAGCGTTATCCGGTAACGGTCGCCAGGCGCATGTACCACTGCCAGAAGGGCCAATTGGGCGACGGTCGCTGCACCACGCCATACAACAATTGACGGGAAGTTGACCGCAGCAGGCATCATCCATCCCGCCAGAATGAGACGGAAAACAGGTGTCACATGCGCAGCCCGTGTCCTGCTGTCAGCAGAACGTTCGGCGTTTCTGCCGGCGGATTTTGCCTCAGGACCGGGCCAGCGGCTTTTCCGGATGATCCGCGCTCACCAGGGCACGGAAAGTCAGCACCGGAATCGATGCGCGATGCAGTACGCGGCTCGCCTCGCTGCCGAGCAGCATCGACACCAGGCCCTTGCGATAGCGTGACGTCATCACAATCAGGTCACAACCGCGATCATTGGCGGCATCAACGATGGCGTCGTAGGGATGCATACCCTTGACCATGATCGTGTCGCACGGCACCCCTGCAGCATCCGCGGTTTTCTGCACGAAGGACAGAAAACTTGCGGCACGTTCGCTGTCACGGGCTTCCATGCCCTCATCCATTTCCGACGGCACCAGACCTTCGGGGCCGAGCATCATCCTGTAGTCCTGCATGACATGGATGCCGGTCACCCTGGCGCCGCAAAGCCTGGCCAGTTCAATGCCGCGTTCGACCGCGCGCTCGGAATGTTCGGTGCCATCGGTCGGCATCAGGATATGTTTGAACATGGACGCTCCTCGTTGTTTGACATGAATGGGTCAGCGCAACCGGTGGATGCGATCATCATTCGCCGCCGGCTCCCCCAATAACCACACAGTACGTTGCCGTGCGGATTGCATGGTCGCGCAGATCGGGCATCAGCGTCCATCCGGCAACATTGCGGGGGCCGCACTGCACCGGGGCGACTGTCGGCGCGCCCGGTGATTTCTTAAATAATCAATAAAATCAGATACTTGATAACACCGATGGTGCAGATTACTTTTTCTGGTCTTTATCCGGCCGGTAACTGGTCTCCGGACGCAGGCCTTTGCGCACCGCCTTCTCGCTGATACGGCCGTTTTCCAGATAACCGCCGGTCGCGGCGCGTTTGCCGCCCTCGTCCCACACCGGCAACCAGTCGCCCACGGGTGAGCCGAACCACGGCGACTGCGGCCGCAGCTTGGGCAGGCCCATCTCTTCCCAGATCTTGCGCGAGCGCTCCATATACTCGCGCTTGGGCAAAGCGAACGGCGGCAGCACTTCCTTGGTGGTGGCGTCAATCAGCAGCGTCGCGTCTTCCTCCTCGGTCTCGTGCTCGCGCTCGGGACCATGACCGCCGCTGCGGTGTTTCAGTATCTGCAGGTCTTCCGCGGGATTCATGCGGAAAGCCAGCGCCCAGAACAGCGCGTCCGAATTTTCCGGATCGACGTCGTCATTCACCGCGATACCGATCTTGCCGCAGTCGGCCTTGAATGCACTCATGCCGTACAGCGCGCGCCAGACTTCGCTGCGCGGCGTGCCCTGCTCGACGGTGACGATGGTCATGCGCCGCAGTGCGGTCATGCGCTCGTGCAGCGTGACGCGCTTGACCGCCTTGATGCCCAGCGTATTGCGCAGATGCGACAGGAACATCGGTTCGAAAGACACGCGCTTGATCGCGCTCGATTCGCTGGGCGTGACCTGGCTCAGGTAGGACGCAACGATCGCATCCTTGCGATGGGTGATCGCAGTCACGCGCATCGGCATGTTGAACTGCTCCAGCGCGACATGGCCGTGGGACTCGCCGAAGGGGCCTTCCGGTTCGACATGCTCCAGATCGATCAGGCCTTCGATGACGATTTCGGCATCGGCCGGCACCATCAGATCGACCGTCTTCGCTTTGACGACATGGATCGGCGCACCGGCCACACCGCCGGCAACACCGACCTCATCGAGATCAATCGGCAATTTCATCGGCGCGACAAAGGCCACGCAGGGCGGCGCGCCGAGCACGATCGCCACCGGCATGGTCTTGTCGCCGCGTTTCTGGTGTTTCTGGTAATGACGGTAACCGCCGGCGCCGCCGACCCGCGTCGCCATGCGCACGACCATGCGGTCCGGCGCTTTCAGGCCGGCGCGGTAGGTGCCGTGGTTCTGAATGCCGGTTTCCGGATCTTTGGTAATGACATTGGTTGCCGTCAGCGTCGGTGCGCCGTCAAAACCGGGCGTCGATACGGGGATCGGCAAGGCATCGAGACCATTGCCTTCACCCAGCAGTTGATCTCCGGTGATCACCACATCCTGGCAGGCGCCGGTCTCGACCACGCGCGGCGGAATCGGATTGGCTATGGCCTTGTCCCAGCGCTGCTGCACTTCCTCCAGCGGCGCGCCCATGCCGACACCGTAGATCTCGCGGTTGCCGGCGAAGGCACCGACCACGACGGGGAATTTGTACTTCCGCCCCTGCGCATTGACGACATTGGTGAACAGGAAGGCCTTGCGCTCATGCTCCTCGATGCCGCCGACATACTGCCAGCGTACCAGCGGATGCATTTCCGCATCCTTGTCGATGGCGCGATCCACCTCGACCAGCAGGCCGCGCCGGCGCAGCGCATCGAGGTGGTCGTGCAGGTCCGCGTAACCGCGGTCATTCTTTTTCATGCTGTTGCCGGACTCCGTAAGCAGCGGTTATTTGGCGTGGGTGGCTGACCATGGCGCGGTCTTGCCGCCGGCAGTAACGGTACCTTCAATGCGGTTGCCGCTGACCTTGCCGGCATAACGCGCCTCGCCCGCAGTGAAGCTGATTTCATCACCGCGCAGGCGGCCGCCCTGGATGTTGGACAGCTTGCCGCCGCTGTTCACCGAGCCCTGCACCATCTGGTATTCCTGGGCAAGCTTGATTTCCTCATTGCCGGATTTCCACACACCCTCAACCTTGGCCGGCACGATCCACATATAGGCCGTGCAGTAGCTGGTGCATTCACCCTTGGCGCCCTGCGTTTCATCCGACTTCCAGTCACCCATGGTGAAGGAGTTGGAGATCACGCGGGTGCCCGGCTTCATGTTGAGAATGGTCGGGCGCAATTTGACGTTGAGGTCGGGCAGCAGGAACAGCGTGATCACTGTCGCCTTCGAAAAATCCGTCTCGAAAATGTCGCCGTGGATGAAGGTTGCCTTGCCGCTCACGCCGGCCGCCGCCGCATTGCGGCGCGACAGTTCGACCATGTCCGGGTTGTATTCAACGCCGTAGGCGGTTGCGCCGCGTTTGGCGGCAGTGATCACCGTGCGGCCGTCGCCCGAGCCGAGATCGTAATGAATGTCCTTGGGCGTCAGCTTCGCCATATCGAGCATGCGGTCGACGAGGCCCTGCGCCGTCGGCACCCAGACCACGTCCTTGCCGGCCTGGCCGACTTCGGGCTGGAATTCGGGCTTGGCGGCGGACTGCGCCAGGGCATTAAAGGCAAAAAGGGACAGCGCAAGCGCCAGCACGGTGCGGCGCGTTTGAATCATGGCTTGCATGGTCAATCTCCAGGTGGGAATTGATGAATGGCTGCCGGGCGATGATACCGGATTCAGGCCGCAAAATACCTGACGACTTACGTGACAGCGCTTCGGGATTATCATGGTGTTTTGGAGATTCGCCATCGTCATGGACAGCCCCTCGCCGCAACGCCGCATCGTCAAAGCCGCCTGCCCCCACGACTGCCCCGACACCTGCGCACTCGAGATCGCGGTTGAGAACGGCAAGGCGGTATCCGTGCGCGGCGGCGACATGCCCTTCACCGCCGGTACGCTGTGCACCAAGGTCGCGCGCTATCTCGACCGTACCTACGCGCCGTCACGCATCCTTTACCCGATGAAACGCATCGGCCGCAAAGGCGAAGGCCGCTTCGCGCGCATTTCCTGGGATGAAGCGCTGGACACCATCGCCGCACGCTTCAAAGCGATCGCCGCAGAAGATGCGCAGCAGATCCTGCCGGTCAGCTACGCCGGCACCATGGGCATGGTCAGCTACGCCTCGATGGACCGGCGTTTTTTCCACCGTCTCGGCGCCAGCCTGCTCGAACGCACGCTGTGTTCCTCCGCCGGCAAGGTAGGCTCGAAAATCACACTGGGCGGTTCCGTCGGCAGCGACCCGGAACAGGCGGAGCATGCCAAGCTGATCATCATCTGGGGCTCCAACCCGGTGATCTCCAATCTGCATTTCTGGTCGCGCTGCCAGCAGGCCAAACGCCGCGGCGCGAAACTGGTGATCATCGACCCGCGACGCAATGAAACCGCGGAAAAATGCGATCAACACATCGCCCTGTATCCCGGCACCGATGCTGCGCTGGCGCTGGCGATGATGCACGTGATCATCGGTGAACAACTCACCGACGCCGATTACATCGAACAACATACGCTGGGTTACGCCGAACTTGCCGCGCGCGTACGCGAATGGACGCCGCAGCGCGCCGCCGCCATCTGCGGCATCACTGCGGAAGAAATCATCAACCTCGCGCGCGAATACGCAGGCACCCGACCGGCGATGATCCGCATCAACTTCGGCCTGCAGCGCCATGCCGGCGGCGGCATGGCCGTACGCAGCATCACCTGTCTTCCGGCGCTGACCGGCAGTTGGCGCGATGCCGCAGGGGGTGTGCTGCTGATGACCAGTGACTTCTACGGCTTCAACCATCAGGCACTGGAACGCCCGGACTTGATGCGCGGCAAATCGCGCAGCATCAATATTGCGGCATTGGGCGATGCACTGACCGCCGCCAACCCGCCGGTGAAAGCCGCTCATGTCTACAACAACAATCCGGTTGCGGTGTGCCCGGATTCACGCAAGGTCATCGCCGGTTTTATGCGCGAAGACCTGTTCACCGTGGTCCATGAAATCTTCCAGACCGACACCGCGGATTACGCCGACATCCTGCTGCCGGCAACAACACAGCTGGAGCACACCGATCTGCACAAGTCCTATGGCCATCTTTATGTGCAGTCCAGCCAGCCGGCGATTGCACCGGTCGGCGAAGCCAAACCGAACGCCGAAGTGTTCCGTCTGCTGGCGGCGCGCATGGGCTTCGATGACGCCTGCCTGCGCGACAGCGACGAGGATATCTGCCGTCAGGCGCTGGATTCAAAAGCACCGGCATTACAAGGCATCAGCTGGGAATCCTTGAAACAACACGGCTGGCAAAGGCTGAATGTGCCGGCGGCACCTTTCGCCCGCGGCGGTTTTCCCACACCGTCGGGAAAATGCGAGTTTTACAGCGCCACCGCAAAAGCCATGGGCCTTGATCCGCTGCCCGCTTACACGCCGCCGCGCGAAAGTCCGGTCAACCCGTCCGAACTGTCGCAACGTTATCCGCTGGCCTTCATCTCGCCGCCGCACCGGCACTTTCTCAACTCCTCCTTCGCCAATCTCGATTTCGCGTTGAAGGACGCCGGTGTACCGACGCTGGAAATTCATCCCGGGGACGCCGCTGCGCGGGGCATCAAGGAAGACACTGAAGTCCGCGTCTTCAACGATCGTGGCGAATACACGGTGCGCGCACGCATCACCGACCGCGTGCGCCGCGGCGTGGTGTCCGCACCCTCGGTGTGGTGGAAAAAACTGTCTCCGGACAAACGCAACGCCAATGAACTGACATCGCAGGCGGTGGCGGATATGGGGGGCGCGGCGACTTATTACGATTGCCTGGTGGAAGTCGCTCCAGCCATATAACCCCGCCTCAAAACAAAAAGCCCGCGACTGCGGGCTTTTTG
>CBHTVL010000019.1:0-11618 GCA_966096475.1 uncultured Burkholderiales bacterium | reverse complement strand
CAACCGGTGGTTACGTAACCTGCTTAAAGGCCTCTCTTAGGGAAATTAATAAACTTTGGAAAGCATATAAACCTCGCGGGCGGAGGGGGAAAAAACCATGAGTGAAAATACGCCGAGACAGCAATTTTTAATGCGTGTTTACGACCAACTTTTTAACGATATAAATCGACATATTGTTGTTGTCTGGCAGTGCGTTGGTGTTGTTGTAGGCGCATTTGCAGTGCTCGCATTAGTAGAGAAAAAAATTGTTCCATTAGATATGGGAATCTCTTTAATCGTCATGCTTTCAGGCTGGCTATTAGCACACCTTGAGGATGCCGCCTATTGGTACAACAGAAACTTAGCGATAATTTCAAATATTGAACGCCAATTCTTGCTTAAGAGCGATTTGACTGAAATTCATTGGTATTTTGGATTTCAACGCCCGGACAAAATGCTGACGCATTTATCTATTCAGAGAACACTCGGGATCGGCATTGCACTACTTGTTTTGATTTTTCACTTCATCGAGAGGGTGTTACCTGGATTGAATCTTGCTCTTACCGCGTTTGATCCAGCAAGGGCACTTCCGTACGTCGTTGCGATTGCAAGCGTGTGGTGGGTTTACTCTCTAAGGCAAGATCGACGTTCTAGCTACAAGGAGTTTCTTAGACTTTCGCCGGGAGTTCCGGTGGATACCACAGGCATTACACCGACCCATGGGCATGGTCGACGAAATAAGTCCTTCTTTAAGAAGTTTTACCGTGGATTAAGTAAATAAACGGTTGTAATTCATATCTCTTTGACCTTACCTGCAACCTAGCCATATGCAGCATTCCTATTATCTTGCGCGTCTCGTTGACCGACTCAACCATATCATCGCGACAATAATCATCTAGCTCAGTGTCGTCGAAAATAATGTCTATCCGAAGCAAAAAGAAAAAGCCCACCCGCATCAAGATCGACCCTGCCCAACTCCAAAGCGCCCGCGAACTCTTCAACTTCGGCCCGTCCACGCTGATCGGCGTCGAGCCGGTCATCATCAGCGCACGCAAGATCACCGCCCGGCTGGTGGTGAAACCCCATCACATGAACCGCAACCACCGCGTCGGCGGCGGCATCCTGATGGCGATGGCGGATGTCATGGGTGCGGCGGGCGCCGTGGTCAACCGGCCGCCTAATCACAGCGGCGGCACGATTGAATCCAAGACCAATTTTTTCGGCGCGGCCGTCGGTCCGGTGCTGAAGGCAACCAGCGTGCCGCTGCATATCGGGCGCACCACCTCGGTCTGGGAAACCACGATCAAGGGCGGTGACGGCCGGGTTGCGGCAATCGTCACCCAGACCCAGATCATGCTGCCCCGGGGTTAAGATTTCACGTGCAGCCGGACACAGATCCGGCTGAATACAAGAACAACCGCCGGTCAGCAGCACCCGTTTTCAGGAGGAGTTCATGCGTCGCCATCCCGTCTCTTCGCCATCCCTTCTGCTGTTAGCACTGGTCGCTGTGTTCGGCGCGGCGCCAGCCCTGGCCCAGATGGAACAGAAGCGTCCGATCCGCGTGCTGGTGCCATCAGCGCCGGGCGGACCTTCGGATTTTGCGGTGCGGCTGATTTCGACGCGGGTCAGCGAGGCCATCGGCCAGAGCTTGATCGTCGATAACCGGCAGAGCGTGAACGGCATCATCGCCTCCGAGATCGGTGCCCGCGCGGTGCCGGACGGCAATACGCTGCTGATCGGCAATATCGGCAGCATGGTGATGAATGTCGGGCTCTACAAAAAGCTGCCCTACGACCCGCAGCGTGATTTTGCGCCGATCACCCAGCTGGTTTCGGCGGGTACGGCGCTGGTGGCCCATCCGAAATTCGCACCGAACAATTACAGCGAATTCATCGCCGCCGCCAAAAAGGAACCGGGGCGCATCACCATCGCCGTGGCCGGCGCCAACGGTGCGGTTGCGACCGAGGTGCTGAAGTATCTGTCGGGCATCACGCTGAACAATATTCCGTACAAGGGCAGCTCCCCTTCGGAAGTCGCGCTGCTGTCGAATGAAGTCTCGGTCGCTCTACTGTCGATACCCGCGGTGACGCCGCACATCCGCAGCGGCCGCATGAAAATCTACGGCGTCACCACCGCGAAGCGTTCCCAATTGCTGCCGGATACGCCGACGATCCAGGAACAGGGGCTGGCCGGATACGAGTTCGGAAATTGGCACGGCCTGCTTGCGCCGAAAGGCACGCCGAATGCGCTGATCCGCAGGATGCATCAGGAAGTGGCCAAGGTGCTGTCCAGCAAGGACATTGCCGAGATCGCACTCGCGCGCGGAAACGACATCATCGCCAACAGCCCGGAAGAATTTGCGGCGGTACTGGCGCGGGATATTCCGCGTTACAAGAAGATCATGGCCAGTGCGGGGATTGAACCGCAGTAATCTTGATTAACGGGACGCGGTAACCGGGCGAAAAGTTTCGGCACTGAATGCCATCGTCAGTGTGTGCTGCAATTGCGCGATGGCTTCCGGTGCACCTTCAAAACGTACAACGCCGGTTTTCAGGGCATCGGCCAGTGTCAGCCGCCGTTCCACCAGCGCCTGTAACGCGGGTTCTCCGGTAATCACCACGACTTCACCGGCTGCAGGCTCCGCGACATGCGGCTCCATCACGAAACCGCCGCCTTTCTTCCGGTAGCGTGTCCACAAACCCGGCTCCACCAAAAGCAGCGCAAAATCCGGTGCACCAGCAGCCGATGATCCGGCCCAGCGGCCCAAGTCTTCGAGCCAGCGCGTGCTACGTACCAAACCCAGCAATGGAGGCACCGCAGGCGCGGCCTTGAGCTGCTTGCGGTCAAGCGCGCTACGCAAAGCGATCGCCACATCAATCGAACCCGGATAACTCGCGGAAAACGAATCGCCAAGCAATCCGTGATAACCGCAGGCGCCGGCCGGCGCTGCAGCGAGTGCCCAGAGCAGGCACTGTGCTGCGGCGATACGGCGCGGGCTGAAAGGCTTTCGCAACATTACGGCGTAACGATGTTGAACCAGAACGGGAAGCTGTCCATCAAACCCATGAACTCGGTGAAGGCTTCGCGCTTGCCGTCGATCTTCAGGTCGCCTTTGGTGATGGCAGCCTCAAGCGTGGTTTCCTTGAGCTGGATGGCGTCGAGCGTGGCCTTGGTCAGTGTCAGCTTGACGTCGGGCTTGGCCAAGGGTTTGCCGTGGTTGAGCACGGCGTTTTCAACAGCAAGGCCATACTGCTTCTTCAGATCGGTGAAGTCGATATTGATGCCGATCTTCTTGCCAGCGGCTTTGGGGCCGTTAAGGCGCACCGCGAGGTAATCAAACAGCATTTCCGGCGACATGGCCTTGATAGTGTCGGGGCTGGCCGTGTTGATTCCACCGGCTTTGGGAACACCATTGCGCAGTTCAAACGCACCCTGCAGGTACACTGAACGCCAAGGACCGGATTCGGCCTGGTAACCCAGTTGCTCATAGGTATCGGCGAGCAGGTTTTTTGCATCGGCATTGCCGGGGTTGGCGAAGACCACGTGTTTCATGGCTTCGGCGACCCAGCGGTATTCACCCTTGTCGAAGTCGGCGCGGGCCTTCTTCAAGACTTCGGCTTCACCGCCCATGTACTCGACGTATTTTTTAGCGGCCGGTTCCGGCGGCAGGTTGTCGAGGCTGGAGGGGTTGCCGTCATACCAGCCCATATAGCGCTGATACACCGCGCGCGAGTTGTGGCGCAGCGTGCCGTAATAACCGCGGTTGGCCCAGGTCTGCCCCAGTTCCGGCGGTAACTGGATCATCTCGGCGATTTCCGAACCGGTGTAACCCTTGTTCATCAGGTTGACCGACTGGTCGTGCACGTATTTGTAAAGGTCGCGCTGCTTTTTCCAGTATTCAACAACCTTGGTGTTGTCCCAGACCGGCCAGTGATGACTCTGGAACTTGACCTGGACATTCTTGCCGTAAAGGTCGATGGTTTCATTGAGATAACTCGCCCATTTCAGCGCATCACGCACCTGCGCGCCGCGCAGCGTGAGGATGTTGTGCATGGTGTTGGTGGAGTTCTCCGCCATCCACATCGCTTTCAGTTCCGGGAAGTAAGTATTCATCTCCGCTGGCGCTTCGGTGCCCGGGGTCATCTGGAACACCATCTTCACGCCATCGACGACCATTTCCTGACCGGTCTTCTTGACGATGTCGGTCGGCTGGATCAGCGTTGCGGTACCGGAAGAAGTGGTTTGACCCAAACCACCGTTCACCCCGCCCTGCGCGTTACGCGGCAGCATCGCGCCGTACATATAGATGGCGCGGCGGCTCATCACGTTGCCGGCAATGACGTTTTCGCTGACGGCATGTTCGGTGAAATGCTCGGGCGCAATGATCTTGACCTTCTTCGCCTTGACGTCTTTTTCATCGACGATGCCGCGCACGCCGCCGTAGTGATCGACATGCGAGTGGCTGTAAACCACGGCAACGATCGGTTTTTTGCCGAGATGCTGTGACACCAGATCGTAGGCAGCCTTTGCGGTTTCGGTGGATATCAGCGGATCAAACACGATCCAGCCGGTCTTGCCCTGCACGAAACTGATGTTGGACAGATCGTAACCGCGCACCTGATAGATGTTTTCCGAGACCTTGAACAGGCCGTATTGCATGTTCAACTGGGCATTGCGCCACAGGCTCGGGTTCACGGTGTCAGGTGCAGGTTTGTCGAGCCCGATGTATTTTTTGTAGGCCTCAAGGTCCCAGACCACATCGCCTTTTGCATTCTTGATGGTCAGCGTGTCGGGCTTGCCGATGAAACCGCGCTGGGCATTGGCGAAATCTTCCTTGTCATTGAACGGCAGCGCCTTCAGTACGGCCTCGTTGGCGGCCTTGGTTGCGGCAGTCGCAGGCTTGGACTGGGCCTGGGCCAGAACCGGTGAAGGCGCCAGCAGCAGCGCAGATGACAGCAATACTGCCGTTTTCATATTCAGGATTTTCATGATGGTCTCCACTTTTAACCGCGGTTTGTCGTGTAATTGCGCAACGTTCTTGATGCTGTTTTAACTGTTGTCATTTCGGGAACAGCAGCGTCACAGACAGACGCAGCCCCCAGCGTTCGGGGCTGACCGTCGTGGTGTCTGCCCAATAACGCACGCCGCCACCGAACTGCACGAGTTGTCCGCCCACCTTGGTGACCTTGCTGACCAGCGCGTTGACCGGCACCGTCCATTGCTCACCCTTCCAGTCATAGGTGGATTCGGTCTGCAGGGTGTAGCTCCATGCCGTCGCAGTGGTAAAAGACAGGAACGGCTGAATGAAAGTCGTGCTGATTTCAGTGCTGCCGGCGCCGCCGACCGACCAGATATGGTTGGCCAGCATGCCGTAAGTCCAGGGTCCGGCCTGCTTCAGTGCGACGCCGGTCGGGCCGAGGCCCCATTTGTCAGCGCCGAGCAGGTTCTCGGTCGATGTCGGCAGCAGGATGACCGGCCCTACGCCCCAGATCAGGCCCCCGTCGGTCGGTTTCTTCGGCGAAAAAAACAGGCTCTGCACCGTATCGCCCAGGCCGAACTGGCTTCCGGAACCGCGAACAATGTCTTCCTGGTAGGTGATCGGAACAATGGTGCGCGAAATCAGGTTCCAGTCTTCATTTATTGAAATCGGAACTACCGGCTGCATGTTGAGCGTATAACGCTCACCTTCCCGCGAGGCACCGATGCGATGGTCGTAGTTGAGCTGGAAAGGCACACTGATCAGGCTCGCGATGGGATTGGCCAGCTGCTTCGCCAAATCTCCGGCGTTCTGTGCCGCTGCGGGTTGGAATGACGCAAACAGCCACAGCGTCGCCATGCCGATCGTTCGCAGGACGGCGATGCCATCACCCGTGGATTCCAGGTTGTTTTGCCTCATCATTTTCGACCTCCGGCGATTTCAATTTCAGGGACCATCCCGGCGGCCAGTGCCGGCGACATGTAGGGTTTTCCACCGACTAGCGTGTTGACGGCAGCCACCAGATCGGTCGCCAGTGACCGCTTCAGTACGTAAGCGTCAGCACCGGCATTCATCACCGAACGCACAATGCTCGGTTCATCGTAAATGCTCAGTACCATCAGTTTTGAGTCGGGCGCATCGGCCCGGATCCGCAGCAGCAGTTCGAGGCCTTCACCCGGCACCAGCGACAGATCCATCACCACCATCTCGGGCTGTAACCGCCCCACTCCCAGCAGCAACGAGACTTCGTCGGCAACCATGAACACCGTGTCAAAGACCGGCTCAAGCAGCATGCTGACGCCATCGGCGACCGAACGATGGCGGTCGGCAAGCAATACACAGCTTTTTGTGGCCATCGTCATCGCCGAAACCTTCCCCGTCGGGCTCCTATGCCGGATGCCGGTGCTCTGCAGCCGGACAGGCCGGCCATTCGACGTCAAGGGTAGGCGCACAGGGCGCCTGAGGGACCTCGTAAAACTACGGGGATTGCCGCCGGAGATTACGGGGCAAAGGACCTAAGCCGGCTCACTCGGCAACGATGCCGTTTTTGATGGCGAAGTGAATCAGTTCGGCGTTGTTCTTAAGGCCGAGGCCTTCCATAAGCCGATACTTATGGAACTCGACCGTACGCGGTGAAATATCGAGCGCATGGGCGATCTCCTTTGCCGATCGCCCTGCAACCACCAGCCGCAGAACCTCCCGCTGCCGGTCGGTCAGCGCCGCCATCGGGTCCGCAGCAGTGACGCCGTCGCGCATGTCCTTCAGCACCTCGCCGGCCAAATCGGGCGTGATGAACGTCTGTCCGCGCAGCGCGGCGCGGATGGCCAGCGTCAGTTCCGCCGGCGCCGAATGTTTCAGCACATAACCGAGCGCACCCGCCTCGATCGCACGCCGCGCGTAAGCCACATCAGGATGCATGGTCAGGAAAACCACGCGCACCCCGGGATCTTCCTGCTTGAGTTGCACCAGCGCGTCAATGCCGTTGAGCAGCGGCATGCTGATATCCGCGACAATGACATCGGGCTTCAGCCGCCGCGCCGCCGCGACGAGGGCGCGGCCGTCTTCGACAACGCCGGCAAGATCGCAGTCCTCGCTCAGCAGCCGGGTCAGGCCTTCAGCCACCAGCCGATGGTCGTCAGCGAGCAGTACCCGGGGCCGCGTCATGGCGGAGTCCCTTTCAAAGGCACCCAGGTCCGCACACGGGTTCCCTGCCCCGACGCGCTGTCGATGTCCAGCGTGCCGCCGGCGAGGCGGATACGCTCCCGCATGCTGGCAAGACCGAGGCTTGTGCGCATTTGTCTTCGTGTCAGATCAAACCCCCGGCCTTGGTCATTCACCTGCAGCTCAAGCCCCTGATTGCGTTGCGTCAGCCTCACATCCGCCGTCGTGGATTCGGAATGCCGCACCACGTTGCGCAGCGCTTCCTGCGCGATCCGGAACAGGCACAAGGCCGCATCGGGCGGAATCGACTGCACGGTCACATCACATTCGAATTTTGCCAGCACGATTTCCTGCCGGCACAGCCGGTCACATTCGGCCTTTAACGCCTCGACCAGACCGAGGTCGTCGAGCACCGCGGGATGCAGGCGATAAGCCAGCGTATGTACGTCCTCGCTCATGCGCACCAATTCTTCGCGCAGTTCGCGCGCCGTGATTTCCGCGGACATGCTGTCCCTGGGCCTTTCCAGCACGGCCGCATCCATCGCAAGACGGGCCAGGCGCTGGGTGAAATCATCATGCAGATCACGGGCCAGACGGCTGCGTTCCTCCTCATGGGCCGTCAGCAGACGTCCGCTCAGCTCGCGCGCATCGAATTCGGCGCGCCGCCTGCGGTTTCGCTGCAGCAGCAAGGCCGATATCAGCAGACCCTGGAGCAGCAGAACCGTCACGGTCGCCACGATCAGTGCACGGTGTTCGTCCCAGATCGTCGGCTGGATGAAGCGGATGGAACTGCCCTCTGGAAGCCGGCTGTCGGGAATCCGGAATCGATCCAGTTCCCGACTGTCATAGGCCGGTGAACTGAGCGGCACGACCTTCAGTTGTTCGTTTGCCAGTGGTTTGCCGGAAAGCATCCGGTAGCCGGTTTCACCGGCGAGGGCGCCCACATTCGTCATCGACATCAGGCGCCCGCCGACAATACCCTTGCCCAGCTGGCTCTCGAAAATCCCGAATATCGGCACATTGACAGCTTCACGCAGACTGTCCAGTGCGCGTTCGTGCTCGTGGGGAACGCCCGCACCGTCCACCGACAACATGCCGTAGAACACCGCGGAATTTTTCGGCAAACCAGCCAGCTTCTTGCGGGTACTGTGCAGCGGCAGATCATTGAACCAGACAAAATCAACACGGTTCCTGAATGGTTCGAAATCGTTCTGCAGCTGTTTCAGCCAGAAATGGTCCAGAGGAGAATTGCCCAACACCACGACTATGGATCGGGTTTCGGGAAGCAACTGCAGAATGTTCTCCGGGATGCTGGACAGATCCAGTTTCAGGGCAACGGAAGCATCCTTCGCCCTGAATACGCCCTCGGGAATCCGTCGGGCATCGGCGCCCGTCGCCAGCAGCGGCACGTCATTAAACAGCCGGTCGCGGTTGGACAGGTACAGGTGCATCGCAGGCGCGCCGATGGTGACCACCAGATGCGGCGGCGCATCCTGATAGCGGGCGCGAAGGAAAGCGACAAATGCCGCTTCCACGCCCTGTCGCATCGGTCTTTCCACATCGAGCGAGGTCTCGAAAAACGACAACGGCTCCCGCCACAACTCACTCAGCCGGCTGCGCAGGGCAGGTGCGATGGCATTGAACGGCGCGAAATCCCGGCCAAAGGAATGAAGGATCAATACCCGCTTGGGCTTGCCAATATCGGTCGCCGGTTGCGCGGTTTTGGGCTGCGCCACGGCACATAAGGCCCAAAGCAAAGCCGTCACACACAACAACAGCTGGGTCGTCCGTTTATTCACGACGGGAATACTAATCCACAATTCCGCGCTACGCCTGGATTGATCAGTCAAACGGCTTCGATAAACACGCTGCCGTCGAGCAGCAGACCTTCGATTTCTTCTGCGCCGTAACCGATTTCCGCCAGCACCTCGCGGGTGTGCTGCCCTTTCGCCGGCGCAGCCCGCTCCGCTTTGAAAAATTCACCGTTGTAACGGATCGGCGTACCCAGCGCCTGCGCGGCATTGGGCAAGCCGATGTCGATCAGCGGCAAACAGGCTTTTAACGCGGGATCAGCCAGCACATCAGCCACGTTGTTGATCGGGCCGCAGAGGATGTCGGCGGCGCGTAGTTTGTCCAGCCAGTATGCGGACGGTTGGGATTCGAACAGCGGCGTGATGATGGTGTGGAGTTCTGCGCGGTGCGCGACACGAGCGGCATTGGTCGCGAAGCGCGTATCGTTGGCCAGTGTTTCCAGCCCGAGAGCGGTGCAGAATTTCTGCCAGTGTGAATCGCGCAGCACGGCAACGGTGATGTAACGCCCGCCCGCGACCTTGAACGCACCCGCCGGTGACAAGAGGCTGTTCTGATTGCCCTGGCGCGGCGGCACGCGGCCGGAGGCGAAGTATTCGGTAAAACCACCGCACATCAGCGACGCGGCTGCGGCCAGCAGGCTGACATCGATGTTGGCGCCGCCCTGCCTGGTAAGTCGCCCGTAGAGCGCCAGCAGCACCGATTGCACCGCGGAGTTTGCTGCGGTCATGTCGATCAACGGGAAGCCGACGCGCAGCGGTTCACCGTCGGGTTCACCGACCACGCTCATCACGCCGCTGATCGCCTGCAGGATGGTGTCGCTGGCAGGCAGTTGGGCATAAGCGCCCTCCTGACCGAAGCCGGAGATCGTGCAGTAGATGATGTTCGGATTCAATGCCTTGCAGCGCGCGTAATCAAAACCCAGCTTGGCCATCACGCCGGCGCGGTAATTGGAAATCACCACATCGGCTTGGCTGACCAGACGTTCGACGATGCCGCGGCCGCCGGCGCTGCCCAGATCAATACCGATGTCGCGTTTGTTGCGGTTCAGGGCAATGAACTGCGGGTTGCCGAAACGGCCGGGCTCGCCCTTGCCGGCGCTGCGCTGCCAGTCGCCGTCCTGGCGCTCGATCTTGATGACCTGCGCGCCCATGTCGCCGAGCAGCGTGGCGGCATAAGGCCCCGCCACGCCTTCGGTCATGTCGACGACTTTGACGTCGCCCAGGATTTTTTTGTTCATGACACGTCAGAGGTTAGCGCTGCGGCCTCTTTGTTAAACCGGCGTTTTCACCGGCTTGCCGCTGAGGTGAAGCATGATGTTTTCAATCTGCAGCCCGCCCATCGCCGTGCGCGTTTCATTGGTGGCGCTGGCCATATGCGGCAGCAGCACCGCATTGTCGAGTTCATAAAAGGCCGGATCGACATTGGGTTCGTCGTAATAGACGTCCAGCCCGGCGCCGGCGATTTTTTTGTCCTGCAGATATTTCAGCAGTACCGGCTGATCGACCACCGAGCCGCGCGCGACGTTGATGAAATAACCCTGCGGACCCAGCGCATCCAGTACGGCCGCGTTGACGATGCCTTTGGTTTCGGGACCGCCGGGGGTGATGGCGACCAGCACATCGCAATTTTTCGCCAGCGTGACTACATCCGGGTCATAGGCGTAGGGCACATCCTTCTTGTTGCGGTTGTGATAACGGATGTTCATCTTGAAGGCTTTGGCGCGCGTGGCGATTTCTTCGCCGATGCGGCCAAGGCCGAGGATACCGAGGGTCTTGCCGCTCAGCGAGGTGGTGAACTGGTAGGTGCCCTGGGTTTTCCACAGCCCGGCACGGACATATTTGTCGGCTTGCGGAAACTTGCGCATGACATTGAGCACCAGCGCGATCGCACAGTCGGCAACGCAATCATTGAGCACGTTCGCGGTGTTGGTGACGATGATGCCGCGCCGTTTGGCGGCGTCGAGGTCGATCTGGTCGACACCAACGCCGAAGTTGGCAATGATTTCGAGTTTGGGCAGCGCATCCATCAGCGCGGCGTCGACCTTGCTGTGGCCGGTATGCGCCAGCGCGCGGATTTTCGGGGCGGCGGCTTTGAGCGCAGCGGCGCGGTCGGGCTGTTCCCACAACTTGATCAGCTCGAATTCCTGCTCCATGCGTTTCTGGGTGCCGGCGTGGCCTTTGGCGGTCAGGATGAGGTCGTGTTTCATGACGGCTTTCTTATTGTTGATGAATGAATCCCGCGTCGCGGCAACCCGCTACGGGTCGGGGCCTCCTGCCCCGGGACGCACTTTACCCTGCAAAACCGGTCAGTGGATGACCAGGGTTTCCGGATAGGCCTTGACGCCCTTGACCAGCGTGCGCGGCGCATTGCGGCGCAAGTGACCGAGGTCGGTCGCCTTGGCGGCGGCGATGATGTGCACCTCGTTCTTTTTCATTTCTTCGAGGTAGAGGTTGCTGCCGCCGAAATGGACTTCGGCATAACGATAGGCCTGGTGCAGCTTTTCATTGAGGCGTTTCATCGCGTTGACGTAAAACGCCGGGGTCTTGCTCAGCAGGTCCATGCCCGATTTGTAGACCACGACGATTTTGCCGTCGGGCTGCTTGCGACGGGCGAGTCCGCCGAGCACGAACTCGGGATACAGCCGGTCGTGGCATTTTTCGAGATAACAGCGGTCGGCCATCTGCGCAAT
>CBHTVL010000018.1:0-11976 GCA_966096475.1 uncultured Burkholderiales bacterium | reverse complement strand
GTCGCTACGCTGCGTCGCCTGCGGACGGCCGACGGTAGACGGCCCGGCCGTTCCCTGAAAATCCCAATCCTCGAAATCAATGCCTGCCACCATGGTGTGGTTTGCGCCGCCGAGATGATGAGGAACCTTGATGCGTGGCGTGAACAACAGCTGCCGCGAATCGGTTTGCACGTTGTTGCGCGTGGGTGATGCGACAAAAAACGACGAATCGGTATTTTTTTCGCGCCAGGACAGATTCGCCGCGAGCTCGTTGTCTCCCGCCCGGTAAGTCCCGCCCAGATTGATGTAGCCGCCGTTCATGGTGCTGAAGTCGCCCGGCAGCGCGGCCTTTTTGCGGTTGACGGCGATCTGCGCTTCACTGATCGAGCCCGGCAATTCCGAACGCTGGTCGTCAGCACCGGCCTTCAGCATCAAGCTGCCGCGGTCGCCGGTATAACGCCAGTCGAGCTGGGCGCTGTCGATGCGCAACGCGTTGTTGTCGCGGTAGCCGTCGCTTTCACGGTGCGCCATGGTCAGACGCAGGCCCGTCCGTTCGCCGGCGATATTGGCGCCGACATGCACATCACGCGTGCGATAACCACCGGCGCCGCCTTCAACAAAACCGCTGCGGGTGTTGGCCGCCGGCGCCTTGGTGATGATGTTGATGGTGCCACCGGTCGCGCCTGCGCCGTAGAGCACCGCGCCGCTGCCGCGCATCACTTCAATGCGTTCGATGGCATCCAGCGGTATCGACGACCAATTCACCGTGAGCTGTTCGTTTTCACTGATGCGCTGGCCGTCGAGCAGCACCAGCGTGTTCTGGTCGCCGAAAATGCCGAAGCCGCGCAAATCCACCTGCAGATTGGGTGAACCCGACAGATCGCGGGTCTGCACACCGGGCAGCATGCGCAGCAATTCAGGCACGGTGCTGGCGGTGCTGTTGCGGATATCCTCTTCGGTGATCACGCTGACGCCGACCGGAAACTGGCGTTCGACATCGGGGAAACGCGTGGCCGTGACCACGACCGGGGTCAATGCTGCAGCAACAATGATTGGTTCCGCGGCCAAGCCGGGAACGGCTGCCGCGGACAGGACCGCGGCGACGATGGGAAAACTCTTCATGCTATTTCCTTGATTGCGCGTGCCCGCCGCACGCAGGTTGCAACACAAAGGAAAGCCGTGAGAGTCCGCCCAAAGGAATGAAATGCACGCGATGTGCATGATCCGGTAGGCCGCCCTGCGCGACTGTTCCTGACTGGCGAAGCAGGCCGGTCTCCGGGCTTGCAACCTCTGGCGCGTCGCCTTCCCGTCCCCGGAGGGGACAGTGGCTGTTGATGCGCCATGGCATTCGTTGCTTTGAACGCCGGTTGCTTACCGTTGCGGGGGCAGCACAGGAATTGGTCTTTCGACCGCACCTGTTTCCCGTTTCACTGACGTCCCTTGCGGGGTGCGTCGGCACCTGAAACGCGTCCCGGGCGCGCCGCATGCGGTTGCGGTTCGTCTTGGACAGGCGGGATTGTAGCCCAAGCCGGACGCTTTAGCGCCTGCCGGATTCAAGGCGACATGAAAATATTATTTATAATAATCAAATACTTATTGTTTTCCGGCGCAGGCGCCCGAAAAACCGCACCGGGCGATCGCAAGGCGTTTGCGGTCACTGCCCGGAGAGCCGTGGCAAACATACCAAATTACATTCAGAACGGTGCCTTAACGGTTGACCCTGCTGGATTTTCCCCACTATAGTGCGCGCATGGAAGCGGAACTCAAGACCCTGGAAGACAAACTGACGCAGTTTGTCGAGGTGAACCAACGGCTGCGCGACGACACGCAGCGGCTGCGCCAGGAACTGGCCTCGGCCCTGCATCGCAACAAGCAACTCGAAGAAAAAATCCAGACCGCCAGCACCCGCCTGGAAGAACTCGTCCAGCAGATTCCCGCCGAGGAAACATGAGCGCCGACGCAAAGGGTTTGCAGATCAACATCATGGGGCGCGAATTTCGCGTCGCCTGTGCCGAAGACGAGCAAAAGGGCCTGCTCGAAGCCGTGGATTACCTGAATGCCAAAATGCAGGAAATCCGCGATCGCGGCAAAGTCATCGGTCTTGAACGCGTTGCCATCATGGCCGCACTGAACATCGCGCATGAATTTCTTTCGATGAAAGTCGGCGGCAGTTTTGATATCGCCGAAACCAAGCGTAGAATTCATCGCATGGAGACGGCCATCGATCAGGCGATGGCGGAGCAAAGCAAACTGTTCTGAGTTTCGCAGTTTGTTGTTAGCTGCTCCACCGGCAGTCCGCCGATCCTCAAGCCGTCCAGAGTTTCCCCTGCGGTGTTTGTTCAGGCCATATACTCTTTGAGCCAATAGACTCTGCACAGGTCGCCGACCATAGCGGTTTCGGTGTGCGCGTCCCACGCGGACGTGCCTGAAGAAATCCGGAAGGTGGCCGCCTTGAACCCTAGGTTCAGGATGCTGGTCTGCGACGGCACATGCGGGGGACCCACACAAAAATGCGGCCGTGCCGCATTTTTTTTGGTCAACGTTTACCGATGGCTCCGACATGCGCTACTGGCTGATCAAATCCGAACCCGATGTTTACGGCATCGACGCCCTCGCCCGCGACAAAACCACGCCGTGGACCGGCGTGCGCAACTATCAGGCGCGCAATTTCATGCGTGACCAGATGAAGCCCGGCGACCAGGCCTTCTATTACCACTCCAACTGCGATGAACCCGGCATCGTCGGCATTGCCGAAGTCAGCAAGGCGGCCTACCCCGATGCCACGCAGTTCGACCGCAAGAGCAAGTACTACGACGAGACCGCGACGCCGGAGAATCCGCGCTGGCTGCACGTCGATTTCCGTTTTGTCAAAAAAACGCCGTTAATCTCGCTCACCGAGCTGCGCAAGCACAAGCCGCTGGCCAAAATGCGCGTGCTGGCCAAAGGCAACCGGTTGTCGATCACGCCGGTGGACCCCGACGAATGGAAATTCATTCTCGGGCTGATGAAGTGAACAGGGACTGACGCCGATGTTCGAATGGTGGTGGGCCTACCTCGCCCTCGGCGCCTTTGTCGGATTCTTTGCCGGACTGCTGGGCATCGGCGGCGGCGCTGCGATGGTACCGGTGCTGGCCTTTGTTTATGCCGCGAAGGGTTTCGATCCGTCGCAGGTCGTGCATCTGGCGCTGGGCACTTCGATGGCAACAATCCTTTTTACATCGGTGTCGAGCGTGCGCGCACACCAAAGTCATGGTGCAGTGGACTGGACCATCGTCAAACGCATGGCGCCGGGCATTATCGTCGGCACCTTCGGCGGCGCCTTGCTGGCGAGCGTGCTCGATGTTCGGCTGCTGACCGTGGTGTTTACGCTGCTGATTTATTACATCTCGGCACAGATGTTTCTCGGAAAAAAACCCCAATCCGGCGCGGCACCACTGTCAGCGACAGGCCTTAATCTGTCATCAGCCGTCATCGGCGTCATTTCCAGCCTGACCGCCACCGGCGGCGCGGCGCTGGTCGTCGCTTATCTGGTCAAACGCGGCATTGTCATTCATCGCGCCATCGGCAGCGCGGCTGCAATCGGCTGGCCGCTCGCAGCCGCCGGCACGGCCGGATTTCTGGTGACCGGATTCGGACAGGCGGGATTACCGCAGTACAGTCTGGGGTTTATTTACCTGCCGGCGCTGGCCGGCATTGTCATTGCCAGCATGTCGCTGGCGCCGCTGGGCGCCCGTCTCGCCCATCGCACACCGGGCGCACTGCTGAAAAAAATCTTCGCCGCCGTGCTGTTTACGCTGGCGACGAAGATGTTGATCAGCTTCTTCTGAACGGCATGGCCTAGACCGCGCCAGACGCTTTCAGCGCGGCGATTTCCGCATCCGATTTCTTCAGTACACCGCGCAAAATCTCATCGGTGTGCTGCCCCACCACAGGCGGCGGCATATCGTGCTGCAGCGGTGTGCCGGAAAACTTCATCGGGCTGGCGACCAGCGTGACTTTGCCTGCGGCTGCATGCGGCAGTTCGACTTTCATTCCGCGAGCAATCACCTGCGGCTCTTCGAACACTTCCTTGATGGTATTAATCGGTCCGTTGGCCACACCCGCGTCGTCGAGCAGCTTGACCCATTCCTTGGTGCTGCGCTGTTCGAACACCGCGTTGAGCAGGTTGGTAATCTCGACGCGGTTTTTCACACGTTCGGCATTGGTGGCGAAACGCGCATCCTTGGGCAGGTGGGCACAGCCGGCGGCATCGCAGAACTTGTTGAACAGGTTGTCGTTGCCGCAGGCGAGGATGATCGCGCCGTCACTGGTCTTGAAAGTCTGGTAGGGCACGATATTCGGGTGCGCATTGCCGATACGCGTGGGTGACTCCCCGGTGGCGAAATAATTCATCGCCTGGTTGGCGAGGAAGGCCACGCAACTGTCGAGCAGCGCAACATCAATCCACTGCCCCTTGCCCGTCACCGCACGATTGGTCAGTGCCGCGCAGATCGCGATCGTCGCGTACATGCCGGTGGTCATGTCGATGATCGGAATACCAACGCGTTGCGGCCCGCCGCCGGGGACGCCGTCGGCTTCGCCGGTGATGCTCATCAACCCGCCCATGCCCTGGGCCATGAAATCGTAGCCGGGACGGTCTTTGTACGGTCCGGTCTGGCCAAAGCCGGTGACCGAGCAGTAGATCAGCCCGGGATTAAGCTTGGCGAGGTCTTCATAACCGAGCCCGTAACGCGCGAGGTCGCCCACCTTGTAGTTCTCGACCAGCACGTCGACACCTTTCGCCAGTTCACGCACCAGTTGCTGGCCCTCGGGCTTGCTCAGGTTCACCGTGATCGATTTTTTGCCGCGATTGGCGGCGCAGAAATAAGCACCTTCCTTGGTTTCGTTGCCCTGTTCGTCTTTGAGGAAAGGCGGCGCATAGCTGCGTGAATCATCGCCCTTGCCGGGACGCTCGACCTTGATCACCTCGGCGCCGAGGTCGGCGAGATTCTGCGCGGTCCACGGTCCCGCGAGCACGCGCGAAAGGTCGAGGACTTTGATATGCGATAACGGTCCAGCCATGTCGGATTCCAGTCGAAAAAGAATTTAATGAAACAACAAAATAATCATCGGCCCACGAAGCGCGGCTTGCGCTTGTTGATGAAAGCATCGTAGCCGATGCGGTAATCCTCGGTATTGAAGTAATCGAAATTGGCGTTGATCTCGGCTTCGCTCAAGGGCAGCGGTTGCGGCGTCAGCCGCCGGATGAACTGCTTGTGCCAGCGCGCCACCAGCGGTGCACCGTCGGCGATGCGCCGTACCGTCGCCGCGGTTTCGGTTGCCAGTCCGGCGTCATCGACCACGCGGGTCAGCAGGCCCTTGGCATACGCTTCATCAGCGCCGAGCATCCGGCCTTCGACCAGAATTTCCAGCGCAGCCGCGCGACCGATCAGCGGCAGCAGGGCTGCCAGTTCATCGTAGGCAACCGCGAAACCCAGGCGATTGATCGGTACACCGAAACGCGCGCTGTTGCCGGCGATGCGCAGATCGCACTGGCAGGCCAGCTCCAGGCCGCCGCCGGCACAGGCGCCGTGGATCATCGCCACCGTCGGATGCCGGCATTCACCGACGGCGCGCAGCGCACCGAACACCAGTTCGCGGTGATAGAGCTTGCCCTGCTCAACGGTGTTGCGCTCCGTGGCGAATTCGGCAATGTCGGCGCCCGCGGCAAACGCCTCCGTACCGGCGCCGCGCAGCACGACGCAGCGCATGGCATCATCCGCGGACAGACGATGCATCGCTGCCGCCAGATCGCGCCACATTACGACCGTCAGCGCATTCAGTTTCGGGGGATTGGACAGCGTGACCGTGGCCACATCGGCCTCGCGCGTCACCAGGATTTCGCCGCTCATGGCGTAATTTTAGAGGAATACGCTGCGCACATGCGTCGCGGCGACGAACAACAGCTCGCCGCTGAGCAAGCCGACAAACATGTTGCGGCGGGACAGGCGGTAGGCGACAAACGCCACCACGCAGGTCAGCAGCCGGTCCGTCAGCGCGGTCTGCGCCATCAGACCCGAAGGCGCGACGATGATGCGCGCGATCAAGCCGGCGACCAGCGCATAAGCCACGCAGGATACCCATTCAAATACCGCACTTTGCGGATTGAGCTTGCCGGACAGCAGCACGCCGAGCCCGCGCCACAGATAGGTTGCGCCGCCGCAGGCGAGCAACAGCAACCAGAGTTCAGCGGCGGCGGACATGCGATCCCTGCCAGGCCCAGGCGATGGTGCCGCCGATGAAACCGGCGCCGAACAGACTCCACGCCGGCGCATAGACATGCAGCAGCAGCGCCACGCCGACGCCGCAGACCAGCGCGGCGATCGCGGTACGGGTGCGCGCTTCCCCGACCAGCGTCACAAAAAAATACAGCGGGGTCAGCAAGGCCAGGCCGTAACGCGCCAGCGGCGGCAAGGCACCGATCAACAGCTGACCGATCACCGCAAACAGCATCGATGAGCCGATGCAGATCGCCGAGAAACCGAGGAAATAATTCCAGCGCGCATCGACATCCATCTCTTCGAAGCGGCGCATCGCCACCGCCCAGGTGGTCATCGACACCAGTTGCGCGGCAAACAGGAACTGCCACAGCCGGCGTGCCCGGCTGCCGCCGCGCATCAGCGGCATCAGAGTCAGCGTCATCGGCAGGAATCTTGCGGCGCTCAGCGACACCGCGAGCACCGTCGCCAGAAAGGCGGCTTCGCGGGCCTGCATTTCCATCAGCACCAGCTGACCGGGCAGGGCCCAGATCGCCAGCGTCGCCGACAGTGTCATCCAGATGGAATAACCGGCATCGCCGGCCAGCGAGCCGTAACCGAGAAATCCGGCACCGAGTACGGCAGCCGGTACACCCAGGGCTTCGCGCGCGCCGGCGCGCAACGCCTGCTGCGCTGTCACTGCCGCGGATCGCGCGGCTTGGGCTGGGTCTTGGGCGCGGATTTGAATACGTCGGAGTCGAGGAATTCGGTCAGCTTCGCCAGCTGCACCGAAGCCTGCTTGCGCACCGCTTCCGTGTCACAACCGTCCCAGGTATAAAAACCCTTGCCGGCGGCAGTACCGGTTTCACCGCGTTTGACCATGTTCTGCAGCATCGGATTGGGCACGCCGTTGTGGAACAGCTCGGGCACGATCGAGGCCTGCGCGCCGGCATGGATGCTCAGTCCGCTCAGATCCTTCTGCGCAATCAGGCCGTTGATGCACATCCGCGGCGCCAGCATGCGGCGCGCAGCATGATCAATATCAGCAGCGCTCGCCACGCCGGCTTCGATCAGATAATAGGCTTCATGCAGGATCGCATGCTGCAGACGGTTGACCAGAAAACCGACAATGGGTTTGTACAGCACCACCGGCTCCTTGCCGGTACGGCGCAATACGTCGGCACACAGATCGACCAGTGCTGCAGGCGTCACCGGACCCGCCATCACTTCGACCACCAGCGCCTGATCGGCGGGCATGAAGTAATGCAGGCCGATAAAACGTTCCGGATGTTTCAGCGGTTTGGCCAGTTCCACCAGATCCAGACCTGATGTACCGGTGGCGATGATCACATCCGCACCGGGGTAAGCCGCTTCGACTTCGAGATACACCGCCTGTTTGGTTTTGATCTCTTCCGGCACCAGTTCCAGCACCAGATCCGGCGGCGTCTCCGGCAGTTTGGCCACGGCGCGCACACCGGCGGGAAGGTCTTTCAGCTCCGCGGCACGGCTGCTGCGGATGATGGTGTCAAAGCCGGCCTTGGCAAAGGTCCGGGCCACGCCCTGCCCCATGACGCCATAGCCATAGATCAGGACGGTCTGGATTTTTTTGGTCATTGTTCGGAATTTCCGCAGAAGGTTACCGGCACAGCGCGCAACGCTGCGCGCCGAGCGCGTAGGCTAACGAGTTTGACTCCTGTTGCCAACTGCCGGCAGAGGGCCGAATCCGGTTGACACCCTGTAGCGTACGGTTTAACGTTTTCGCGCGAGATTCTCTAGAAAAATCCACAGCACCAAAACAGCACCGATAATGCCGGCCGCCACTCAGGCGGCCGCAAAAACCACACTGGAGGGGTACCTGATGAAACGTATGCTGCTGGCTATTGCCTGTGCCTGCACGGCTTCAACTGCCGCCGCACAGGGCTTTCCGAACAAGGCGATGACCATCGTCGTGCCGAACCCGCCGGGCGGCATGAACCAGATCCATGCCCAGCCGCTGTCTGCGATCATCGAGCGCCTGACCAAACAGCCGGCGCCGGTGGTCAACCGCTCCGGCGGTACTGCCGCCGTCGGCACCGCGTTCGTCGCCAACCAGCCGGCCGACGGCCATACGCTGCTGGTGACCACGCCGAACATTTATCTGGTCATCGAGAAGGACAAGCTCTACGGCATCAAATCGCCGTACTCGCTGGCGCAGATCCAGCCGGTCGCGCTGATGAGCGCTGATCCGCTGATCATGGTGACCCACCCCTCGGTGCCGGTGAAAACAGCCAAGGAATTCGCCGCGCTG
The DNA here is from genome assembly GCA_966096475.1 of uncultured Burkholderiales bacterium. Lineage (GTDB taxonomy): Bacteria > Pseudomonadota > Gammaproteobacteria > Burkholderiales > SG8-41. Next base: position 3,474 of record CBHTVL010000018.1, on the reverse strand, counting down.
CTGAAAAAGAAAACCGGCGTCTATACCTTCTCGTCATCCGGCCCTTACGGCATCACCCATGTACCGTTTGAAATGTTCATCGACTCCGTCGGCATCAAGATGCGTCACGTGCCGACCACCGGCGGCGGCCCGGCCATCACCCAGGCGCTCGGCGGCCACGTCGATGCCACCGCCAGCGGCGCGGCAGCAATCCACCCGCATGTCGTGTCGGGCAAACTCAAGCCGATCGGCAATACCGGCGCAAAACGCCATCCGTCTTTCCCGGATACACCGACCTTCCAGGAACAGGGCATCGATGTTGAAGCCTATCTGTGGGTCGGTCTGTTCACCACCGCCGGCCTGCCGGATGCGACGCTGAACCAGTTGCGTGATCTGGTACGCAAGGCCGCGCACGATCCGTCCTTCGTCGAAGCGCTGAAAAACGTGCAGGTGATCCCCGATTACAAAGACGTCAACGAGTTCAAGGCCTTTTTCGACGCCGATTACAAACGTATGGCCAAGGCCGTGCAGAAAATCGGCAAGATTTAAGTCTTTCGCAACTATTTGATTTTATTGATCTAAAAGCGGCGCTGCGGCGCCGCTTTTTTTACCGGAACCATCATGCGTATCCAGCGTATTCAAGCCATCGCCATCAGCCTGCCGATGATCAAGCCGGTGAAAATGTCCTTCGAAGAAGTGCGCAATGCCGAAAACGTGCTGGCGCGCATCGAAACCAGCGACGGCATCATCGGCTGGGGCGAAGCCGCTTCCGCACCGACGATGACCGGTGAAACCCCGGGCAGCATGGTCGCCGCGATCCGTTACCTCGCCGACAAACTCGAAGGTTTGCCCGCAGATGACATCAGCGCCGCGATGCATCGCGCCGGCCAATATCTGTACGGCAACAACAGTGCCAAGGCCGCCATCGAAATGGCGCTATGGGACGCCCTGGGTCAGGCCAAGGGCAAACCGGTGTACGAACTGCTCGGCGGTGCCAAACGCATGCGTGTACCCGCGCTGCGTCTGATCGGCACCGGCAGCACCGAAGGCGACATCGCTGAAACGCAGAAGCGGCTGGCCGAAGGTTATGTCGCGATCAAGATCAAGGTCGGCGTCGCTTCACCCGAGGCCGATGCGGAGCGCGCGCGCGCGATCTGCGCCACAGTCAAGGATGACAAGGTGCTGATCTGCACCGATGCCAACCAGGCGTGGACGCCGGACGAAGCGATCCGTTTCGTGCGCGGCATCGCCGATACACGCATTGAATTTTTCGAGCAGCCGGTTGCCGGACATGATGTCGCCGGCATGGCGCGTGTCGCCGCCGCCAGCCGCGTCAAGATCGGTGTCGATGAAGGCCTGCACAGCATGGATGATCTGCAGCAGCATCACGACATGAAGGCAGCGCAGGGCTGCAGTCTGAAAACGATCAAGCTGGGCGGCATGCGCCCCGTCTACGATGCCGCGTTACTCTGTGAAAAACTCGGCATGCAGGTCAATCTCGCCTGCAAGATCGCCGAAGCCGGCATTGCCAGCGCCGGACTGATGCATCTCGCCGCAGCGATTCCGGCGGTGGACTGGGGCGTCAGCCTGTCCAGTCCCTATCTTGCCGATGACATCGTCGCCGAACCCATTGCACTGGCCGGCGGCTGGCTCAACGTGCCCACTGGCCCGGGGCTGGGTATCCGCGTTGATGAAGCCAAGGTGCGGCGCTACACGCGCGAAGCCTGACCGCCGCGATCAGTTGTCAGTCCGCGAGGGCTGACTCCAGCACTCGCGCAACATGAATTGCATCGCGCTTTGCACCGTCGTGAATCTGGTGCCGGCAGCTGGTGCCGTCAGCAACGATCAGTGTGTTTTTGCCAGCCTCGCGGATTTTCGGCAGCAGTGAGGCCTCGGCCATGCGCATCGACACATCATAGTGCCGTGCTTCATAACCGAAACTGCCGGCCATGCCGCAACAGCTCGATTCGATCACTTCGACATTCAGCTCCGGCACGAGCCCGAGGATTTTTTTGACAGCCGGCATCGCGGCAAAAGCTTTCTGGTGACAGTGCCCGTGGAGCAGCGCCTTGGTCTGCGGCAAAGCTTTGAGCTTCAGCTGCAAACGGCCGGCCTCCATTTCGTTGGCGAGAAATTCCTCGAACAAAAAGGCCTGCATCGCCAGCTTTGCCGTGTCTCCACCGGGCAGCATCGACACAAACTCGTCGCGCAAACCGAACAGGCAGGACGGCTCCAGGCCGATGACCGGCACGCCGCGTTCGACATAAGGCTTCAGCGTATCGATCATGCGTTGTGCTTCGGCGCGCGCTTCATTCACCAGACCGCTGGACAGGAAAGTCCGCCCGCAGCACAGCGGACGCGCTTCATCCGCCGGGCGCGGCAGATGCACGGTATATCCCGCGGCTTCGAGCACGCGGATCGCGGCGCGGGCGTTTTCCGGATCGAAGTACGTGCTGAAGGTATCGACGAACAGCACCACCTCGCGGCCCTTCACGGCAGGGCCGGCCGCCGGCGCGACAAAGGCATCGCTGCGCCAGACCGGCAATGAGCGTTCGGATGCAAAACCCAGCAGCGGCTTGGCCATGCCCTGCAGCAGATTCAACACCGGCGCCAGCCGTTTGGCCCACGGCGCGTAACGCGGCAGAAAAGCGATCAGGCGTTCCTTCAGCGGCAAACCGTGATGGCGCCGCCAGTGATGCAGGAACTCGATTTTCATTTTCGCCATGTCGATGCCGGTCGGGCATTCGCGCTTGCAGCCCTTGCAGGACACGCACAGGTCCATCGCTTCACGCACCGCATTCGAGGTCAGCGCATCGGGACCCAACTGGCCCGACAGTGCAAGCCGCAGCGTATTGGCGCGGCCGCGGGTCAGATGTTTTTCATCCCGGGTGACGCGGTACGACGGGCACATCGTGCCGGCATCGAACTTGCGGCAGTGGCCGTTGTTGTTGCACATTTCGACGGCCTTGTCGAAACCACCCCACTCTGACCAATCCAGCGCCGGTAGCGGCGGCTGCGCCTGATAATCGGGCTTGAAGCGGAACAGGCTGCGGTCATCCTGCTTCGACGGGCGCACGATCTTGCCGGGATTCAACAGGCCCTTGGGATCAAACACGTCCTTGATTTCCTCAAAGGCCGCGACCAGCTTCGGCCCGAAGAAGGGCGCGATCCATTCCGAACGCACCAGTCCGTCACCGTGTTCGCCGGAATAGGAACCTTTGTACTGCTTGACCAGTGCAGCCGCTTCTTCGGCAATCGCGCGCATTTTCTGCGCGCCGTCGCGGCGCATGTCGAGGATCGGCCGCACATGCAGGCAACCCACCGAGGCATGCGCATACCAGGTGCCCTTGGTACCGTTCTTGTGGAACACCTGCGTCAGGCGGTCGGTGTATTCGGCGAGATGCTCCAGCGGCACCGCGCAGTCTTCGATGAAGGACACCGGTTTGCCGTCGCCCTTCATCGACATCATGATGTTCAGCCCGGCCTTGCGCACTT
>CBHTVL010000017.1:0-12004 GCA_966096475.1 uncultured Burkholderiales bacterium | reverse complement strand
CGAACTGCACCGCAAGGCGTTCGGCGGCTGAACGCCGCTGAAAGCCTTGCGCAATCAGGTGCGGCGCATCACGTTCTGTGTACCACCGGCGCCAGATTGTTCTGATCAATCATCACGTCGATGATCGCCGGCTTGCCACTGGCAAAGGCGCGCTGGATGGCGCCTTCGAGATCCTGCGGACGGGTGACCTGCTCACCGTGGGCACCGAAGACCTTGGCCAGCGCGCCGAAATCCGGATTCTTGTAGTCCACTGCGAAGTAACGCCCGCCGAAGTGTTCGTTCTGGAAGGCGCGTTCGTTGCCGAGGCCCTGATCGTTGAACACCACGTAAACCACGGCGATGTTTTCGCGCACCGCGGTTTCCAGTTCGCCGATATTGCACATCGCCCCCATGTCGCCCGAAGCGCAGAGCACCGGGCGGTTCGGCTGTGCCAGCTTGGCGCCCAGCGCGATCGGGAATGAACCGCCGACCGAGGCCCAATCGTCAATGCACATGAAAGAGTTGGGCTGGTAGCTCTTGAAATAGGTGCGCACATGTTTGCCGCCGTTGCCGGCATCGACAACAAGAATGCCGTCCTTGGGCAATACCTTGCGGATGGTGTGGGCAACAAACTGCGGCTGGATCGGTTCCATGTCGGGCTTCAACACGGCGGTGATTTCGGCGTCGAATTCAGCGCGCGCTTTGGCGACATCGACCCAGGGCGTGCGCGCTTTGCCTTTGGCGGCGCGTTCGGCCAGGCCCTTGATGAAGCTGGCGGCCGAACCGGCAACGCCGAGTTCCACCGGGAACACAATGCCGATCTGGCCCGGCGCCGAGGTGTTGTGGATGATTTTCGCGCTCTCGCTGAAGATGCCGTATTTGTACATCGTCGAGAACACGTCGAAGTGCGCGCCGATGGCGACAATGACGTCGGCTTTCGGCGCGTTCTTGTTGGCGCTGCTGAAAGCATTGCGGCCCAGCGGACCCAGTGCCAGCGGATGCGTGGCGGGGAAGGCGTCGGGCGAATACTGCAGTACGGTGACCGGAATGCCGGCGGCGCTAGCCAGTTGCTCCATCGCCGTGACGGCGTTTTCCTTCATCACGCCACGGCCGATGACAAACAGCGGCCGTTCGGCTTTGCTGATTAACGCCCAGGCTGCATCGATTTGGGCAGGGTCGCATACCGCCGGGACGGTGCTGCGATAGGCGGCCGGCGCCGTGGTTTCCGGCGTGACCTGTTGCAGCAACACTTCGCTGGCGGCTTCGATATGCGTCGGACCCTGCGGTTCGGTCAGCGCGACGCGGAAAGCCTTGCGCACCGCTTCCTGGATTTTTTCGGGATAAGGAATGCTGTAGGCCCATTTGGTAATGGGCTTCATGAACGGAATCTGGTCCATGTCCTGGGTTGCGTCGCGTTCACGCATTACGCTTTCCTGTACGCCGGTGATGCTGATCACCGGTACATTGCCTTTGAAGGCGGCGGCGGTGGCGGTGACGATATTGGTGATGCCCGGACCTTCGGTAACGGTGACCACCGACGGTTTGTTGGAAGCGCGGGCGAAGCCGTAGGCCATGAAGGCGGCGCCCTGCTCGTGGCGCGTCAGGATAAAGCGGATCTGCGGCGTGACGCGCAGTTCGTCGAGGATGGCGAGGTTCTGCGTGCCGGGGATGCCGAAGACATGATCGATGCCTTCGCGCAGCAGGCCGTCAACCAGCGCGCGTGCGCCGCTGATCGTCGGACCGGATTTTTTTTCGGTGCTGCTGAAGCCCATGATGTGATTCCTTGGAGACGGGGTTTCCGGAAGAGCAGGGATGTTAATCCAAAATTTGCGTCATCCGGCGTATCGTGGTCCACCAAATGAAATGATGAACGGAATCAATGGCGTCATAGAGGGGATTTGATTGCGTTCCGCGGTTGGCGGTGCTCCAATGATTCGCAAAGCCGGGCGAAACCGGTCACAAAGCTGGAGGAGATTGATGAATACCCGAATTTTTAATAATGGCTGGATCGGTGCATTGATCCTCGCCATGATGCTGCCCGCGGCGGCGCAGAATTTTCCTTCACGTCCGGTGCGCATGGTGGTGCCGTATCCGGCAGGTGGTGCGAACGACATCGTGGCGCGGCTGGTGTCGCCGACGCTGACCCAGCAGCTCGGTCAGCAGGTCATCGTCGACAACCGCGGCGGCGGTAACACGCTGATCGGTTCGGAGATTGTCGCCAAGTCCGCACCCAACGGTTACACCCTGCTGGTGGTGGCCGCAGGGCATGCGATCAATCCGGCACTGTATTCGAAGCTGCCCTACGACACGGCGCGTGATTTTGTGCCCGTCGCCCAGTTCGGTGACGGCGCTTACGTGTTTGTTGCCCATCCCTCTGCCGGGGTGTCGACGAGTGCCGAATTGATTGCCTTGGCCAAATCAAAACCGGGCATGGTGTCCTATGCGTCATCAAGCACCGGCAACCTGACGCATCTGGCGGCAGAACTGTTCAATTCGCTGGCGGGGATCAAGATGCTGCATGTGCCGTACAAGGGCGGCAACCCGGCGATGGCCGATCTGCTGGGCGGGCGCGTGCAGGTGTTTTTCTCGACCGTGGCGGTGGCGCGGCCGCATCTGCAGGCCGGCAAGATCCGCGGGTTGGGCGTGACCACCGGTAAACGCACGCCGGCATTGCCCAATGTGCCGACGATTGCCGAGTCGGGGCTTCCCGGTTACGCGGTGAGCGGTTGGTACGGCATTGTTGCACCCAGAGGTACGCCGAAAGCGGCGATCGACAAACTGCATGCGGCGGTGCTTGTGGCGGTGCGTCAGGCCGATATCCGCGAGAAACTGCTGGGAGTCGGCGTGGAGGCGACGGAAGTTTCCCCGGCTGAATTCGGCAAGCTGATCGATACTGATATCGAGAAGTGGAACAAGGTGGCGAGGCCGCTGAACATCAGCATGGAATGACGGAGTACCGTTTCCGCAATAAAAAAGCCCCGCCGGAGCGGGGCTTTTTACTGCGTGCCGGTTGTTATGCAGCTTTTTTCTGCAGCGCGCGCAATTGCTTGGCGATGAACTGCTTGACCGTTTCGTGCGACAGGTCGGCTTCCGAGCTCGGCACCGCGGTCCATTCGTGTTCGCTGTTCTTGAAGATTTCAAGCTGGCATTCGCCGCCGGCGGCACGGTAGGTCGCGGCGAATTTTTCCTGGATTTCCGGAATCACGTTGTCGTCGAGGCCGCCCTGCATGATCAGCATCGGCAGCATGACGACCTTTTCCTTGCGGTCGAGGATTTCCTGCGGGTTGCCTTCGTGGATGGTTTCCGGCGGATTGAAGAAGGTGTCGGATTTTTTCATCATCTCCTTGTTGCCTTTGCGCTCGGCCTGGGCGCGGCGTGCCACCGGGTTGCTGATCGGCGAACGCGTGGCGATGTAGACCGCGGTGGCGTCGACGTTCGGCGCTTCCGGCAGCGGGATCGCGGCGTATTTCGGATCATGCGGCTTCATGCCGATCAGCTGCGCGACATGGCCGCCGCTGGAGCTGCCGAGAATGCCGAAATGGGTGATGTCGCCGTTCCATTCCTTCGCCTTGTGCTTGAGCCAGCGGATCGCGTAATGCGCGTCCTGTACGCAGGCCGGATACGGCGCCTCATCGGAGAGGCGCAGGTCGGGGGACACCACCAGCATGCCGGAGGCGGCGATCGCGCGCGCCATCGGTTCGTTGGCGTAGCGGTCCTTGCGGCTCCATGCGCCGCCGTGCAGATCAATCAGCACGGGGAAGGGGCCGGTACCCTGGGGCTGGTAGATGCGGGCAATCAGCGTGCGCTTGGCGGTCTTGCGCACTTCCACTTCCCAGCATTTGACGGCGAACAGGTTATCGGGATTGTAGGGGACGGTCATGGAACTCCTCCGGACGGGTGCGGGTGGCGAAAAGGCCATATCATAAGCCCTCCCGTGCCGATGACGCACGGGCTGTTCCGTGAAGTTTTTAAAGTTCTGAAGTCCACTATCCAATATTTATAAGGGAAACATCTCATGCTTTGGCTCATCACCTGCGTCGACAACCCGAATACCGCAGAAATCCGCAGCAAAGTGCTGCAGCCGCACCGCGATTACCTGGGCAGCCAGAAGGGCATTATCGTGCTGTCGGGCGCGACGCAGAGCGACGACGGCAGTGAGGCCATCGGCAGCGCCTTTGTGCTCAACGTCAACAGCCGTGCCGAAGCGAAAAAGTTTTCCGACGGCGACCCCTTCACCCAGAACGGCGTGTTCAAGACCATCACCATTACCCGCATGCGCAAGGGGCAGTGGAATCCGCAGGTGGCCGAAGGCGCCTGATCAGACTGAGGCTGTTGATTTATCGTGAGTTCGGAAAACTTTTACGCGACGCTGCCGGTCATCGCCGATTTCGAGGCGGTGACCCGCGCGGAAAGTTTCGGTGTTTTGCCCGACGACTGGCATGTCGCGTTCTGTGATGTACGTAATTCAACGGCTGCCGTAGCCGCGGGTAATTACCGCAACGTCAATTCGATCGGTGCGGCGGCAATTACCGCGGCCATCAATGCGGCACGCGGCGTTGATATCCCCTTCAGTTTCGAAGGTGATGGCGCGGTGATTTGTGTGCCGCCGCGCCTTCTCGGTGCCATTCGCGCGGCGCTGGCGAAGACGCGTGAAGTGGCACGGGATGCTTTCGGACTTGATTTGCGCATTGCAACCGTGCCGGTCGCGGAAATTCCCAAGGGTTTCAGCGTGCGCGTGGCGCGTTACCGCGTCTCGGAGAATTATGTGCAGGCGGTGTTCAGCGGCGGCGGGCTTGCCTGGATCGATGCCACCGTCAAGGATCCGGCAACTGCCGGGCGTTATCTGATTGCGCCGGGCAGTGTCGAGCCGAATGGCAGCTTCGACGGATTCGAATGCCGCTGGCAGGACATTCCGAGCCGTCATGGTGAAACCGTGAGCCTGATGGTGCTGGCGCTGCATCACGAAGCGGAGCGCGCCGCAGAGGTTTACCGGGAAGTCATTGCCAAGGTGCGCGAAGTTTATGGCGATGAGGAAGCCTGTCATCCGGTGTCACTGCCGCAGTTGGCCATGACGCTCAGCGGCAGGCTGCTCGCCGACGAAGCCGGCATCCGTACCGCCGGTCGCAGCGCATTCGGGCGCTGGTGCTGGATGATGCACACGCGGTTGATGGTGATCATTGGTTGGCTGTTGATGCGTTTCGATATTCGTACCCAAACGACCGACTGGCGCCGCTACAAGCCGGATCTCGCGCGCAACACCGATGTGCGCAAATTCTCCGACGTCTATCGGCAGATTCTCTCCGGCACTGCCGCGCAGCGTCTTGCGCTGGAAGCCTGGCTGCAGGAGCGTTTCAAGCGGCGGCAACTGCTTTATGGTTTGCATGTCGCCGACCGCGCGCATATGACCTGTCTGGTCTTTGATTATTCCGGCCGTCATCTGCACTTCATTGATGGCGCGGACGGCGGACTGTTTCTGGCGGCCAAGGCATTCAAGAGCCGCGCGACCCAGTTTGTCAGTCGCACCGGTGTCTAGAGATTATCAATAAGTATTTGTTTTAATTGATAAATTAATACGCCCCGGGTGTGGCTATGCCTTCCGTGGTGCGGCAGGTATCGTATCGGCCATAACAACGCGGACAACGATCCGCTCTCACCAGGAGGAAGACCATGACGTCTGTTCTGTCGCGGGTGCTGCTTGTGTTTGCTGCACTGGTTTCGTTTCAGGTTGCGGCGCAGGAGTATCCGACCAAGTCGATCCGCGTCCTCGTGCCCTTCCCGCCGGGCGGTGCAGCCGACACCATGGCAAGGCTTTATGCGCCGCCGGTGTCCAAAGCGCTGGGGCAGAATCTGGTGATTGAAAACCGGCCCGGTGCGAATACCGTGATCGCCACGGAAGTCGCGGCGCGCGCTCCGGCCGACGGTTACACCATGCTGGTGATGGCGACGAGTTTTACGGTGAATCCCTTCGCCTATAACAAGCTGCCTTACGACACGCTGCGTGATTTCCATGGCGTGACACGGATGGTCTACAACCCGCTGATCTACTGTGCGCATCCGTCATTGCCGGTGAAAAACATGAAGGAACTGGTGGCGCTGGCGAAAGCACGGCCGGGGCAGCTGACCTGGGGCGTGTCGAGCATCATCGGCGGCGGGCGCATTGCCGGTGAACTGTTCAAGGATGTCGCCAAAATCGACATCGTCAACGTGCCTTTCGGCGGCGGCGCGCCGGCAACAACGGCCATTCTCGGCGGGCATATCACGCTGCTGGTCGGCAATGTGCTCGATTGTTCCCAATACATTCCGACGGGAAGGCTGCGCGGCATTGCAGTGACCTCGGCGCAGCGCGCGGCGAATCTGCCGCAGGTGCCGACCATTGCCGAGTCGGGTTGGCCGGGATTTGAATCCCTGAACTGGTTCGGCGTGATGGTCCGTGCCGGCACACCGCGGCCCATTGTCGAGCGCCTGTCGGCGGAAATCGCCAAGGCGCTGAAGACGCCGGAAGCCGGCGCGATCCTGACCAAGCAGGGTTTCTCCGAGGGAACGATGTCGCCGGCGGATTACGACACTTACATCCGCAACGAAATGCAGCGTAATGAGCGGATCCTGAAAAAGCTCAATCTGAAGCTGGACTGAAGCCGTTCGCGGAATGAAAAAGGGCGGTGCAGAAATGCACCGCCCTTTTTGTTTGGCATGACGCGTTACTGGATTTTCTGCAGCGCCTCGATCAGTTCGTCATTCGGCATGATGCCGCGCGGATCTTCGACCTTGGCGTAGCGGATCACGCCGGCCTTGTCGATGATGAACCACGCGCGTTTGGCGCGCAGGTAACCGGCCACGCGTTTGGCGTCATTGGCCATCGACGGATCGTTGTTGAGCACGCCGTATTCGCGGGTCATGATGCGGCGCGTGTCGCTGAGCAGCGGGAAGCGCAGTCCCAGCCGTTCGGCGAAGATGACGTTGGCGTTATTGAAATCAACGCTGACACCCAGGACCTGGGTGTTGGTGGCCTCGAACTTGGGAAGATCAAGCTGGAAGGCCACGATTTCGCTGGTTCAGGTATCGGTGAAAGCCGCGATGTAGAAAAACAGCACGACATTCTTTTTGCCGAGGTAGTCTCCCAGCGCAACCGTTTTTCCGGTTGATGAAATCACCGAAAAATCCGGTGCCTTGTCACCCACTTTCAGCGACTGGGCCTGCGCGGGTGCAGCAAACAACGCGGCTCCGAGCAGTGCGGCAGTCATCCAGCGGTAAAGCCTGATACCTGTTGTCATCACGGTCTCCTGTTAAAAACTACTTGCGGTTGAGGCTGCGCGCGAAATTCCGCAGATCGGCGCCGTCGAAATCGACATGTCCCGTGGTGCGGACCCGGACCATGCCTTTGGCATCGACGATTACGGTCGACGGTACTCCCCGGACGCCGAAGTCGCGGGCGACCGCCATGTTGGCGTCAATCAGCGCCGGCATGGTGTATCCGTTTTTGGCAAATACCGGCTTCACTGCAGCTTCACCGATGCCGTCGATGGACACGGTGATGACCTGGATGCCGTCTTTTTTCAGTTCGTTATGTGCCCTCTGCACGGAGGGCATTTCACCGATGCAGGTGCTTCACCAGGAGGCCCAGAAGCGGATCACCGTGACCTTGTTGCGCAGGTCGGCATCGCTGCCGCTGCTGCCGTTGAGTCCGGGCAGTTTGAATGCGGGAACGGGAACCGGTGAAGGCAGTTGCTGCAGCGGTTCAGCCGGTGCGGTGAGCGGCGCAGCGGCAAACAGCATGCCGGCGCAGAGGATTGCCGTAAATCTTTCATTAAGGCGCATGAAATCTCCGTTAAGCGGATGCGTGAGAGTGCACGCGGATTGATTGTAGCGACATTGCACGACAGCGCAACGGCCGCGGCGGGCATTCCTGCCTTGTCGTGGACGTGCTGCCGGCCGTCGCAGGGAAGCGACCGCCGGCACAGAGGTTATTGCGGTTCTATTCCCGCAGCCTTGGCGATTTCGGCGAAACGTTTGACGTCCGCGCGGTACTGTTTGGCCCAGACCTCGGGCGGATCACCGTTGGGCTCATAACCGTTGTCGACGAAATAGGCGTGGATTTTCGGGTCCTGCAGCGCCTTGTGCACGGCTTTCTGCAGTTTGAGCGTGATCGCCGGTGACAGTTTTGCCGGACCGAACATGCCGTGCCAACCGGCATCACCGACATAACCGGCAACGGTTTCGCCGATGGTCGGCAGTTCCGGCATGGTTGTCAGGCGTTTCGCGCCGGTGAAGGCGATGGCGCGCACCCGTCCCGCCTTGTGCATCGGCTGGCCGACCGAGGCCGCCGGGAAATGCACCTGCACTTCGCCGCTGGCAACGGCGGTCATCGCCGGCCCGCCGCCTTTGTAGGGCACGTGCATCATGTCGACCTTGGCCATGCTCGCGAGCAGCGCGCCCGCCAGGTGCTGGCCGTTGCCGACACCCGCCGTGCTGTAGCGCAGCGTCTGCTTTTTCGCGACCTCAATCAGTTCAGCGGTGTTTTTCACCGGCAGGCTGGGGTGTACCACCATCAGATAACCCAGTCCGGTGGCGACATTGGTGATGGGCGTGAAATCACGAACGATGTCGAAGGGCAGTTTTTTGTGGATCGACGGATTCACGGCAAAACCGAAGGATGTGTTCATCACGGTATAACCGTCGGGCGATGCGTTTTTTACGGTGTCGGCGCCGACAATGCCGTTGGCGCCGCCACGGTTGTCGATGACGAAGGTGCCGCCGATTTCACTTTCAACCTGACGGAACAGCACGCGCGAAAAAACGTCGACGTTGCCGCCCGCCGGGAAGGGCACGATGACGCGGATCGGGCGTATGGGGTATTGCTGGGCTGCCGCATGCTGGATTACGGCGGGACCGGACAGCAGTATGGCGAACAGGCCAAGCATGATGCGGGTGCTGCAATGCATGGTTTCTCCTCCAATGCGGTGGAACACATGGGACGCGGCGTGTGCGGATTTTTTTGTGCCCATCGCCGACGCATCCATTCTAGTGGCATTGAATGGGCACGGGGCAACAAGTTTTTTGCGCGGCAGGTGGGATAATCCGGACGCCGCCCCGCCCGGGGCTGAATCCACCGGGAGTCGCCGTTGAATAAACCGATAGTGCTGGTAACCGCCGAAACCGTTTCCGATCTCGCCCAGAAACTGCTGCGCGATGGCGGCCTGGAGCCTGCCTTCATGACCAATTCGATCAGCGAGGACGATCTGATCGCGGCGCTGGCGCGGCACAAGCCGGCGGCCATCCTGCTGCGCGGTTCGCCGCCGCTGAGCGCCCGCGTGCTGGCTGCTGCGTCGGGACTGAAGATCATTGCCAAACACGGCGCCGGCGTGGATTCGGTGGATATCGCCGCCGCGACGCGTCTGGGTATCGCGGTGATGGTGACCGGCGGTGCCAATGCCGACGCGGTGGCAGAACATTCACTGACGATGATGCTGGCGCTGACGCGGGAGCTGCCGCGTTTTGACCGTGAGACGCGGGCCGGCGGCTGGCGCAATCTGGACCTGTTCATCCGTGATTTCCGCACACGCACCGTGGGTATCGTCGGCTTCGGCCAGATTGGCGAGCGCACCGCAAAACTGGCGCAGGCCTGTGGTGCAACAGTGATCATCCATACGCGGTCGGCGATCAATCCGCCGCCGGGAATGCGCGTGGAGTCGGATCTCAATCGCCTGCTGGATCAAATCGATATTCTCAGTCTGCATTGCCCGCTGACCGATAAAACCCGCGGCATGATCGGTGCGGCGCAGTTCGCACGGATGAAGCCGGGTGCCTTGCTGATCAATACCTCGCGCGGCCCGGTGGTCGACGAACCGGCGCTGATCGCCGCCCTGCAGTCGGGGCGTCTTGCCGGGGCGGGGCTGGATACCTATGCCGTCGAGCCGCCGGATGCGGCGAATCCCCTGTTCGCGCTGCCGAATGTGATTGTCACGCCGCATATCGCGGCAGCGACCACCGATGCGATGGCGCGTATGGGCACGATCGCGGCCGACAACATCCTGGCCTGGATGGACGGCCGGGTGCATGACCCGCGCAATTTCCTGAATCCCGAAGTGCAGACCTGAGCCTGAACAGTGAACACGATGCGGAACGGACGTAGACGCGGCGGTCCGGTCGCGGTATTGGTTAAGCGGTAATGCGCTGCGCGTTTTAACGTGCGGCCGGTGAATCGACACAGGCGCAGCAGATGAAAACGACAACCGACAAGATTGTGGCCCGGCAGGAAGGCCCGATCGGCTTCCTGATTTTCAACAACCCCGAGCGCCGCAACGCGGTGTCGCTGGAAATGTGGCAGGCCGCCGGCGAGGTGCTGGACGCTTTTTCGAAAGATGACAGCGTGCGTGTCATCGTTCTGGCAGGTGCGGGCGACAAGTCCTTTGTCGCCGGCGCTGACATTTCCAAGTTTGAAGATGAACGTGCCAATGCCGCGGCGCAGGAAAAGTATGCGAAGACCTCATCGGGCATGCGTGCAATCCTGCGCGGTACCGGCAAACCGACGGTGGCAATGATCCGCGGTTATTGCATCGGCGGCGGCATGTCGCTGGCACTGAGCTGCGACATGCGTATTTGCTCGGACGATGCGCAATTCGGCATTCCCGCTGCGCGCCTGGGTATCGGTTACGGCATGGAAGGCCTGCGCCGGCTGGTGGAGCTGGTCGGGCCTTCGGTGGCCAAGGAGTTTGTGTTTACGGCCCGTCGTTACAACGCGAACCAGGCTTTGCGCATGGGCATTGTCAACGAGGTGGTGCCGGTGGCCGAACTGGAAAACACCGTGCGTTCCTGGGCGCAGACCATGGCCGAAAACGCGCCGCTGTCGATCCTGACTGCGAAACGTGTGGTCGATGAGCTGATGAAGGATCCCGCTGATCGTGACAACGCCTTGTGCGATCAACTGGTCAAGGATTGCGGCGCGAGCGAGGATTTCATCGAAGGCCGGCGCGCATTCATGGAAAAGCGCAAGCCGGTGTTCAAGGGGCGCTGATTGTGGCAGCGATGGCATTGATGATGCGCCAGGCAGCGGCACTCCTGCTGTTGACGGGCTCTTTCGCTGCGCTGGCGGCACAGCAGGGCGCCGGCGGTTATCCGAGCCGTCCGGTCCGCTTTATCGTCGCGCAGGCGGCGGGCGGCAATGCCGACTTCGTCGCACGCATGGTTGCTGCCGAACTGGCGAAACAGCTGGGCCAGCAGTTCGTGGTCGACAACCGTTCCGGCGGAGGTGGCGGCGTGCTGGCCGCCGAGATGGTCGCCAAGGCCAATCCCGACGGTTACACGATGCTGCTGGTCGGCAGCTCCTTCGGGGTCAATCCAAGCATCTACAAAAAACTGCCCTACGACTCCGAGCGCGATCTGGCGCCGGTCACGCTGGCGTCCACGGCTTCGCAGATTCTCGTGGTCAATCCCTCGCTGCCGGTGAATACCGTGCAGGACCTGATCAAACTCGCACAGGCCAAACCGGGCGAACTGAATTTCGGTTCTTCGGGCAATGGCGGCGGACCGCATCTTGCCGGTGAGCTGTTCAACCTGATGGCAAAAACGCGCATGACCCATGTGCCTTACAAAGGTGCATCAGGTTCAATTCTGGATCTGCTGTCGGGGCGCATTCAGGTGGTGTTTGCGACCATGCCGTCGGTAATGCCGCATACCCGCGCCGGCAAGCTGCGCGGTGTGGCGGTGACCAGTCTTGAACGCTCCCAGCTGTTTCCCGAGCTGCCGACGATTTCCGAAGCCGGTTTGAAAGGATTCCAGTCCGGCACCTGGCAGGGAAATTTTGTGCCGCGCGGCACGCCCGAGCCGGTGATCCGTCTGCTCAATCGCGAGATCGTGGCGATCGTGAAGCTGCCGGAAGTGCGCAAACGCTTTGACAGCGAAGGCGGTGTGCCGGTGGGCAATTCGCCGCAGGAGTTTGCAGTCTGGCTGAAAGCGGAAATCGCAAAATGGGCAAAGGTGGTCAAGGCGGCGAACATCACGCTGGAGTAACCGGCGCAACCAGTCGTAC
>CBHTVL010000016.1:0-12021 GCA_966096475.1 uncultured Burkholderiales bacterium | reverse complement strand
GGTGACGTAACAGACCTTGCCGATTTCCTCGAGTACCAGCACGGTGTCGAGGATGGACAGGCCGGAGCCGCCGTATTCCTCGGGCACTGCCATGCCGAGCACGCCGATTTCACCGAGGCGTTTCATGTTTTCGGCCGGCCAGGTGCCGTCGAGATATTTGATGGCACGCGGCGCAAATTCCTGCTGGCAGACCTTGCGTACGGTGTCGACAAAGGCGCGTTGCTGTTCGGAGATCGAGAAATCCATGATGGTGTCAGTTCGAGTTGAAGTTAATGAAGTGAGCGAATGCGATCAGTGCCAGTACGGCGGATAGCCCGAGTTTTTTGATTCGGCATCGAGCAGGCGCAGCATCGCATGCCATTCCAGCACGCCGTAAGGGCGGCGCGTGCCGGGCTGATAGAGATTGGCGGTGTGTGCGATGACTTCGTCCGGCGGCAGCACGATGTCCTGCCCGCCGGCCAGCGCATCGACTTGCGCGCGGCAGGACAGTTCCAGCTGATACATGGTGTTGAAGGCCTGCTGCACGGTCGCGCCGCAGGTGAGCAGTCCGTGGTTGCGCAGCATCATCGCGTCGTGGCTCCCGAGGTCGCGCACCAGGCGCTCGCGTTCGGCAAGATCGATCGCCGGGCCTTCGTAGTCGTGATAACCCAGATGGCCGACAAAACGCATCGAGGTCTGCGTCATCGGCAGCAGACCGCGTTTCATCGAACACACGGCCATGCCGGCGCGGGTGTGCGTGTGCATCACGCATTTCACATCGGGGCGCGCGCGGTGGATGGCGCCGTGAATTACATAACCCGATTTGTTGATGCCATAGTCGGTGTCGGGCTTCCACAGGATGTTGCCCTCCAGATCGATCTTGACCAGGCTGGAGGCGGTGATTTCCTTGTAGAGCAGGCCGTAGAGGTTGATCAGCAGATGATCCTCATCGCCGGGGATGCGCGCCGTGATGTGGTTGTAGATCAGGTCGGTCATGCCGTAGACGTCGGTCAGCCGGTAGCAGGCGGCAAGATTGAGCCGGGTTTCCCATTCCTCGGGGCTGACTTCGTCCTTGATGCTGCGGAACTGTGTTGAATAGTTGGCGGTCACGGATTTGTCCAGTGCAGAACGTTTGTGATGCGGCCTGAGGGGAAACCGGTAGAGAAAAGCCGGAAAAACTGTGCCGCGAGCAGGGGGAATTATATATGCGGTGTCCGCGGTTTGACTGGTGCGGTTCCGTATCCTAGACTTGCGTTCCCCTCTGAGGCACCCGGTTTTTGTCCTCGCGGATCACCAACTTTTTATTCGGAAATTCATGAACCAGACCGCAAAAAACGCCGCTGTTGCCGGCAAGGAGCACTGGACCCGCAAGGGCGACGTCAAACTTTTCCTGTGGGAGAAAGCGGCTGCCGACGGCAAGGGCGCGAACGGCACCATCATTTTTGTCCACGGCTCATCGATGGCTTCGCAGCCGACCTTTGATCTGCATGTGCCGGGCCGTCCCGATTCGTCGGTGATGGACTGGTTCGCGCAGCGCGGCTTCAATACCTGGTGCGTCGACATGGAAGGCTACGGCCGCTCCGACAAATCGCGCGACATCTATTTCGACATCGCCAACGGCGCCGATGACCTTGAGGCCGCGAGCGATTACATCATGAAGACCACGGGTGCGAAGCAGTTCATGGTCTACGGCATTTCTTCCGGCGCACTGCGCGCGGCGATGTTTGCCGAACGCCACCCGGAGCGCGTGACGCGCCTGGCGCTCGACGCCTTTGTCTGGACCGGCAAGGGCAGCCCGACGCTGGAAGAACGCGCCAAGAAGCTGGACCAGTGGCGTTCGATGAAACGCCGCCCGATCGATCGCGCCTTCATGCACTCGATTTTCACCCGTGACCATCCCGGCTGCGCCGAGCAGAGCGTTATCGAAGCCTTTGCCGAGGAAGTGCTCAAGCTGGATGATTCGGTGCCGACCGGCACCTACCTCGACATGTGCGCCAATCTGCCGGTGGTGAATCCTGCGAAGATCAAGGCGGCGACGGTGATCATGCGCGGTCAGTGGGACGGCATCGCGAGCATGGAAGACCTGCTCGAGTTCTTCAATCTGCTGCCCAATCCCGACAAGACTTTTGCGGTGATGGCCGGCATTTCGCATGCCAGCTTCCAGCAGATCAATTACCGTACGGTCTATCACATCCTGCATTCATTCTTTACCCAGCCCGAACCGATTTACCGGGGGTGATGCCGCGTACTGAGGACGGTTGCCGTGAACTGTTACACTGGTCCGGCAGCGTCCTCGAAGGCGTTGCGCACTGCCAAACAAAACTGACGAGGAGATTCAGCATGAAACGACTGCATATGGGCCTGGCGGGAATCGCGTCGGCTCTCGCAATGGCTGTAGCAACGGGTCCCGTTTGGGCGCAGGCCTATCCGGCGAAACCCGTCCGCATCATCGTCCCCTTCGGCGCCGGCGGCGGCACCGACATCCAGGGCCGTCTGCTCGCACAGAAATTCCAGACCAGCATGGGCCAGAACTTCCTGGTCGAAAACCGTGCGGGCGCCTCGGGCCTGATCGGCGCCGAGTTTGTCGCGCGCGCTCCGGCGGACGGTTACAACATCCTGTTCACCACGGCGTCGCTGGCCGTCAATGTGCAGCTTTATGCCAAGCGCCTGAAGTTTGATCCGGTGAATGATCTGGAACCGGTGAGCTGGGTGTCTTCGGTGCCGCTGGTGCTGACGCTGCATCCCAGCGTTCCCGCAAAGAATCTGAAAGAGTTTGTGGCGCTGGCGAAAAAACCCGGCGGCAACATGATCGCTGCGCACAACGGTGCCGGCACCACCAGCCATCTGTCGGTGGAAATGCTCAAGCTGTTTGGCGGCGCCCGTGTTACGCCCGTCCCGTACAAGGGCGGCGGTCCGGCGATGGTGGCGCAGATCAGCGGCGAATCGGATTTCACTTTCGCTACCGCGCTTGCCGTTCAGCCTTTCATGAAAACCGGCAAGGTGCGTCCGATTGCGGTGACCACGGCGAAAAAATCGTCTGCGTTCCCGGATCTGCCGACGATGACTTCGATGTTCCCCGAGTTCGAGGCGGATAACTGGTACGCGATGTTCCTGGCGAAAGGTACTTCGAAGGACATCGTTGCCAAGGTCAATGCCGAAATCCTCAAGGCACTGAAAGCGCCGGACCTCAACGAATTCATCCGTAAGGAAGGTGGCGAGCCGGTGGGCAGCACGCCGGAAGAACTGGCGGCTTATTTCAAGCGCGAGAACGCCAAATACGGGAAGGTGATCAAGGCGGCGAACGTTATTGCCGATTGATTGCCGGTTTTGGCCGGTTTGAAAACGCCCGCTGCCAGCGGGCGTTTTCTTTGGTCCATTCACGGACGCGTTGGTGGCCGGGAAATGTTATTCGTTATTCGCGATCTGAATAAAAAAATTAAATAAAATCAGGTAGATATGAATTTTTATCGAGGCGGGTGGGGCTTCCGGGCCGGTCTGATCGGGCTCGTGTTCCCGCTGATCCAAAGCGCACAGGCAGCAGAACCGGCAAGCTTTCCATCGCAGCCTCTGCGTATCGTGGTTCCGGCGCCGGCAGAGGGCGGGATCAGCGTGCAGGCGCGGCTGCTGGCGCCGGTGATGCGCGCATATCTGGGACAGCAGGTGCTGATTGAGCATCGCGCCGGTGCCGGTGGTGTGATCGGCAGCGCAGCGGTGGCCCGCGCACCTGCCGATGGACACACGCTGTTGCTGGCTTCCACCGCGCTGACCGTCAATGCCGTCTGGTTGCCCGAACAAATGCCCTTTGACCTGTTGCCGGATTTTGCGACGGTGAGTTTGTTGTCCACGGCGCCACTGGTACTGGCCGTACATCCGGGTGTTCCGGCGAAATCCGTTCCCGAACTGGTGGCGCTGGTGAAACGCGGGCGGCCGGCGGTGCGCGCCGGCGGCAATGCACCCGGCAGCCTCAGTCATGTTGCGCTGTCGCAGTTCGCACGCGCTGCAGGTTTGCGGATGGAGAGTGTGTTGTTCAACGGTGGCGGCCCGGCAATGCAGGCGCTGGTTCATGGCCGGTTCGATGCCTTGTTCCTTTCGGCACCGGTGGCGCTTCCGCAGTTGAATGCGCAGCGGCTGCGCGCACTGGCGGTTACAGCGGCCGGGCCCTTTCCGCCGCTGGCGGCAACGCCGCTGTTACAGCAGTTTTATCCGGGACTGGTCATCGAGAACAGCTATGCGCTGCTGGCGCCGGCGGGAACACCGCAAGCGGTGATCACCCGTCTGAATGTCGAAGTGCGTCGCGCGCTGGATGACGCCGATGTGCGCGAACGTTATGCGGCATTGGGGCTTGCCGTCGCCGGCAGCACTCCCGGGGTACTGGCGCAGACGCTGAGCCGTGATGCCGGACGTTACAGCGGCATGATCCGCCAGGGCCTGTTGCCTTTGCAGTAGGGGCGTGCGGCCACAGCATGTGGAATGTGCCGTCAGGCCTCTGCTGCCTGATAGAATCGAGGCACTTTCCCTTGCAGTGAATCAAGCAAACCCATGACAGAAATCGACGCGAGCCAGGTGTCCTGGCAGGACCAGTACAAGCTGATGGTCGGCAGCGTGACGCCGCGGCCGATTGCACTGGTGACCACTCTGGGTCCCGATGGTCCCAATGCCGCACCCTTCAGTTTTTTCAATGCAATCGGTTCGGATCCGGCGATGCTGATGTTTTCGGTTGGCGACCGTTCCGGGCAGGACAAGGACACCGTGCGCAACATCCGTGAAACGCCGGAATTTGTCGTGCACATCGTCAGCGATGCGATCAAAGAAAAGATGAATATCTGCGCCGTCGATTATCCCTTCGGCGTCAATGAACTGGAAAAGGCGGGCTTCACGGCTTTACCTTCGCGCAAGGTGAAACCGCCGCGCATCGCGGAAGCGCCGGTGGCGATGGAATGCCGGTTGATGCAGATTGTTGAAATGGGGCGCAAGCCTTATCACGTGGTGTTCGGCGAAGTGGTGTTTTTCCATTATCACGACGGCATCGTCAACGAACGTTTCCACGTCGATGTCGGTGCGGTGAATCCGGTCGGCCGTCTGGCCGGCAAAGGCGGTTACTGCCGGGTCACCGACCGTTTTGAAATGCCGCGCCTGTCGCAGGGCGGCAAGCCCTCCGCCGAATAGTCGCACGCTGTTTTCAATAATAATAAAGCTGCATCCATGGGGGAGCATAACGATCCGCAAGGAGCAGCCATGATGATGTCCCGTTTTTTCTGCGCAATTGTATTGATGCTCGCGTCGGCTTCGCAGGCCGCCGATTACCCGCAACGCCCGGTCCGGCTGGTGGTGCCTTATGCCGCCGGCGGATCGACCGATACCGTGGCCCGCATCATCGGCGCGCGACTCAGTGAACGTCTGGGCCAGCAGATCGTCGTTGATAACCGCACCGGCGCCGGCACGCTGATCGGTACCGAGATTGTCCAGCACGCCAGCGCCGACGGTTATGTGCTGCTGATGGCGACGCCGCCGCTGGCAGTCAATCCGGCGCTGTATGGCAAGGTCTCCTATTCCGTCGAGCGTGACTTTGTCGCGATCACCAATATTGCCGGCTCGAGCAATCTGCTGGTGGTGCATCCTTCGGTGGCGGTCAGCAATGTGCGTGAACTGGTTGCCTTGCTGAAAGCGAGTCCCGGCAAATACAGTTATGGCTCCAGCGGCGTCGGTGGTGCGGGGCATCTGGCGATGGCGCTGTTCCTCGGCATGTCCGGCACCGAGGCGCTACATGTGCCCTATAAAGGCGGTGCGCCGGCCGTGGCGGATCTGGTCGCGGGACGCCTCAACCTGATGATGGCCAATCTGACCACCGCACAGCCGCATATCCGCGCCGGCAAACTGCGCGGTCTCGGTGTGGGCAAGACCAAACGCTCGCCGCTGTTCCCGGAAATGCCGACCATCTCCGAAGCCGGCGTCAAAGGTTATGAAGCCAGTAACTGGAACGGCGTGGTGGCACCGACCGGCGTGCCGCGCAGTGTGGTCGACCGGTTGTACCGCGACATCACGGCAACGCTGAAAGAAACCGCAGTGACCGATCGCATGCAGGCCGCCGGGCTTGAACCCGTCGGCGATTCGCCGGCGGAGTTTGCGCAGTATCTGAAGGCCGAGGCCGCGAAATGGGGTCAGCTGGTCAAATCCGCCGGCATCAAGGCCGAGTAATCCCGATTTTCATCAAGGAGTGATTGAATGGCTGCAGTAACCAACAAACGTCCGCCTTTCGACAAGGTCATCGTTGACCTCGCCAACTACGCACACGGCTATAAACCGGCGAGCAAGCTTGCGTTTGAAACCGCGCGGCTGACGCTGATCGACAGCCTCGCCTGTGCCTTCGAAGCGCTGGCCTATCCGGACTGCACCAAGCTGCTGGGGCCCATCGTGCCCGGCACCATCGTGCCCAATGGTGCGCGTGTGCCCGGCACCAGCTATGTTCTCGATCCGGTGACTGCGGCATTCAACGCCGGCGCGCTGATCCGCTGGCTGGATTTCAACGATGCCTTCTACGGCCGTACCGTGATCCACCCGTCGGACAACATCGGCGCCATCCTGATGACCGCCGACTGGCTGTCACGCACGCGCCAGGCCGCGGGCAAGGCGCCATTGACCATGAAAGACGTGCTGTCGGCGATCATCAAGGCTTATGAAGTGCAGGGCGGGCTCGCGCTGGAAAACGGATTCACGGCTGCCGGACTGGATCACACCATCCTGGTCAAGATTGCGACGACCGCTGCGGTGTCACAACTGATCGGCTGCACGCGCGATGAAGTGATCAATGCGCTGTCCAATGCCTGGGTCGACGGCCACGCGCTGGCGACCTATCGCCGCAAGCCCAATACCGGTGCGCGCAAATCCTGGGCTGCAGGCGATGCCTCGGCGCGCGGCGTCTGGCTGTCGCTGATGGCAAAAAAAGGCGAGATGGGTTATCCCTCGGCACTGACGGCACCGAAGTGGGGTTTTTATGAAGTGTTGTTCGACGGCAAACCGTTCAAGTTCCAGCGTCCGCTGGGCAGTTATGTCATCGAAAACACGCTGTTCAAGATTCCCTATCCGACGGCTTTCCACGGCCAGACCGGTGTCGAGGCCGCGATCAAGCTGCATCCGCTGGTGAAAGACCGGCTTGATGACATCAGTCATATTGAAGCGCGCGGCCACAACTCGACGATGGTGATCCTCGACAAGACCGGCCCGCTGGCCAACTTTGCCGACCGCGACCATTGCATGCAGTACATGATGGCTATCGGCCTGATCTTCGGTGACATGACCGCCAAACATTACGAGGACGAGATTGCCGCCGATCCGCGCATCGACAAGCTGCGCGCGAAAATCCGTCTGACCGAATATGAACGTTACGAGCGCGAGTATCACGATCCCGCCAAACGCACCAACGCCAACTCGATCCAGGTGTTTTTCAAGGACGGCAGCAAGACGCCCTTGTCCGAGGTGAACTACCCGCTGGGTCACCGCCAGCGCCGCAAGGAAGGCATCCCGGCGGTGATGAAAAAATTCAATGAAAACACTGCGATGGTGTTTGCGGCGAAGCAGAAGGCGGCGATTGTTGCGGCCTGCACCGACGCCAAAAAACTCGAGGCGATGGCGGTTAACGAGTTTGTTGATCTGCTGGTCCGCTGATGGGCGCGATTGAGGCGAAACTCGCGGCAATGGGGCATAGCCTGCCGCAGCCGCGCAACTTTCCCAATCCCAACCGCTGCGGCTGTGTGCGCGTCGGCAACATCCTGTTTGTGTCGGGCCACGGCCCGCACCATCCGGGCATGCAGATCCGCGAACACGGCAAGCTCGGGCAGGACATGACGGTGGAAGAGGGTTACCAGGCGGCGCAGGCGTCAGCGCTGGCGATTCTGGCGACGGTCAAGGCGGCAGCCGGCGACCTTGACCGCGTGAAACGCGTGATCCGTCTGTTCGGCATGGTCAACAGCACGCCGGATTTTCCGGATCATCCGAAGGTGATCGACGGCGCGTCGGACCTGTTCTACCAGTTGTTCGGCCCTGAAGCCGGTTGCCATGCGCGCTCGGCCGTCGGTATGGCCGGCCTGCCGCGCGGGCAGGCGGTCGAGATCAACGGCGAGTTTGAACTGCGGGACTAGTCCCGCGACCGGCGTTTCGCAAACTCAGGCCTGCGAATACATCTTTCTTCCCGGCGTCGGCAGTTCCGCGCTGAGGATGGCGCCGCCTTCGGAATCGACGATGTACAGCGTATGCGGATCGAGCACGCCATAGGCGCAGTTGGTGACCACATCGCTGCCCGGCGAGTCGATGCGGTACAGCGGTTCGCCGCGGTGATTGAAAACCCACACCGCACCCATGTCGGGGTGCGCCACCGCGAGCCCGTCGTCGGCGTCGATCGCCATACCGTCGGGACCGCGTCCCCCGGTCATCTGGATGAACACACCCATGCGCGACACCGTGCCGTCCGGCAGCAGCGGCAGGCGCCATACCGCATTGGCACGGGTGACCGCGACAAACAGCGTGTTCTCGGCCTTGTTCAGCACCAGGCCGTTGGGGCTGGGGATGTTGTCGGCAATGCGTTCGAGTTTGCCGTTGGCGCGCAGCCGGTACACCGCGCCCGTCGGATTCTGCAGGCCGCTCTGACCCTGATCGGTGAAGTAAAGGTCGCCGTTCGATGCGAACACCAGATCGTTAAGCCCTTTGAAAGTTTCGAGGTTGTAACGGTTGATGATTGTTTCGATACGGCCGCGTTTGGCATCCAGCAGCATCAGGCCGCGTTTGTGGTCGGTGACGAAAATGCGACCGTCCTTATGGATCTTCAGGCCGTTGGGTTCGCCGTCGTATTCAACAATGAGATCCCATTTGCCGTTCGGCGTGATGCGGAAAATGCGGCCGAAGGGAATGTCGGTGACATAGAGATTGCCCTTGCGGTCAAACGACGGGCCTTCCAGAAAACAGCCGCCCTGCGGCGCAGGCCGGCCCGCGGCGAGACGCTCGGCAGCGACTTTGGTGCGGCGGAATTTTTTCGGCAGTTCGGCGAAAACATCGGCGGTGAAACGCTCGGGCGGGGCGAAGAAGCTCATGATTTCTCTATATGGACTGGTGATCGGAAGGTGCGGGAATTGTATGCCAGAATCCGGCGCAACCCATTACCTGCAACACCATGAAAAAACCGCTCGAAGTCCTCAAGCTCTACGCTGATCACGATTACACGCTGAACGGCACGCTGGCGAGCCGCGCCGCGCGCGATCCCGGCAGACCGTTCATGTTCTATCGGGAACGTTCCTGGTCCTGGGGTGAATTCGCGCAGAAGGTGGATGCCGCCGCCCGCGTGCTGGCGGCGCGCGGCATCGGCAAGGGCGACCGCATGGGTGTGATGGCGCGTAACTGCGACGGCCATGTCGTGCTGCTGTTTGCACTGGCGCGCCTCGGCGCGATCATGGTGCCGGTCAATCCCGAATTCGGCGTCGAGGAAGCGAAGTATGTTTTGCATCACGCCGAAGTCAGTGCCGTGGCGGCGACGCAGGACACGCTGGACGTCGCCCGCAAGGCTGCTGCCGGCCTGAAGACCCCGGCGTGGTTTGTGGCGCTGGATGCCGCTGCGACGGATGCACCGCTGCTCGATAATCTGATCAAATCAGCGCCGCAGTCTGCCTTGCCCGGCGATGTGAAGGGTGATGCCACCTGCCTGATTGTTTATACCTCGGGCACCACGGGATTTCCCAAGGGGGCGATGCACAGCCAGAGAAGTTTTGTCACCGGCGGCGAAGCGTTTGTCCAGCGTGTCTATCTGCAGGACGATGACCGGGTGATGGTTGTGCTGCCGCTGTTCCACATCAATGCGATGTTCTACTCGGTGGCCGGCACGCTGGCCGCGGGTGCGAGCATGGTGATCATCCCGAAATTTTCCGCGTCGACGTTCTGGCAGACCGCGGTCGATACCGGTGCGACCGAGGTCAATATCATCGAGGCCATCGGCAGCATCCTGCGCGCACGGCCGCGCAGCGAATTCCGGCCCGAACACAAAATCACCAAGATCTATGGCGTACGCGCCAGCATGGATGAGGCTTTCAAAAACGAGTTCAACATCCCGCACCGCATTGGCGGCTACGGCATGACCGAGATTCCCGGGGTGACCTGCAATCCTTTTGAAGGCCTGCAGAAACTCGGCAGCATGGGGCCGATCGGCCGCCATCCCGATCCGGCGCGTCCCTGGGCGCAGTGCCGGGTGGTCGATGATGAAGGTGTCGATGTGGCCGATGGCGAAGCAGGTGAGTTGTGGGTGAAGACGCCGATCATCATGCAGGGATATTTCCGTGATCCGGAGCAGACTGCCAATACCTTTCACGAGGGCTGGTTCAAAACCGGCGATCTGGTCAAACGCGACAGCGACGGGTATTTCTATTTCATTTCGCGCAAGCGCGACATCATTCGCCGTCGCGGCGAGAATATCGCCGCCGCGGAACTGGATCGCGTCGTCGGTGAGCATCCCGCGATTGCCGAGGCCGGCACCATTGCGGTGCCTTCGGAGCTGGGTGAAGACGAAATTTTTGTGGTCTGTGCCGTCAAGCCCGGCGCCAGCGTGAGCGCGCAGGAGATTGCCGAATGGTGTCGCGCGCGGCTGGCCCCGCAGAAAGTGCCGCGTTTTGTCGCCTTTGTCGATGAATTGCCGCATACGCCGACACACAAAATTGCCAAAGCGGCGTTGCGGGGAGATGCCGGTTTGCGGGCGCGGGCCGTGGATCTGGCGCCACTGAACAAATGACTTTTACAGAGTGGCGCGGCTTGTAAGCCTACCGCCCCTTGGCTAGACTCGGAGGCTATGGCGCATTCCGGCGCTGCAGTGCCGCCAATACACCAATACATGCAGGTCGCCTGTCATTTCGACAGGCCGATCGCGGGGAGAACAACATCGAACGCAAGACACTGGGATTGGCCGTCATCGGTTCCGGTCGTATCGGCGGGCTGCGCGCGCAACTGGCCGCGGGACATCCGGCGGTGCGTTTTATCGCGACCGCTGACCAGGACCCGAAAAAGGCCGAAGCACTGGCAAAAAAAGTCGGTGCAAACGTTCATTCGAATGACAACGACGCGATCATCGCGCATCCCGATGTCAATGCCGTCATCGTGTCGACCAGCGAAGGTGAGCATCTCGCGCCGATCCTGAAGGCATTGTCGCTGGGCAAACCGGTACTGGTGGAGAAGCCGATTGCCCTGTCAGTGGCGGATGCCGATCAGGTGATCCGCACCATCGAGAAGTCCGGCGTCGGCGTGCATGTCGGTTACAGCCGCCGTTACAAAGAACGTTACCTGATCGCCAAGGAACAGATCCTGCAAGGACGCCTCGGCACGCTGACCGGCGGCGCGGCGCGTGTGTTCAATTCGCGTTCGCAGGCGCTGGGCATGCTCCAGCGCAACCCGCATGCCACGCCGGTGGTCGATGCGCTGACCTATTACGTCGATCTGATGAACTGGTTCCACGAGGGCAACAAGCTGGTGGAAGTCTATGCCCGCGGCCAGAAGGGTGTGCTGAAGGCTGCCGGCTACGACCATGTCGAAGACATCAGCTACGCGATCCTGACCTATGACGACGGTGCAGTGATCAACCTCGGCATCAGTTACGCGCTGCCCGAGAAGTATCCGGCGCTGGGCCATGCCGCGCGCGTTGAACTGGTCGGCACCGACGGTGTGATGATTCTCGATGACGACCATACCGACCAGCTGATGTACACCGAGAAGGGCATCCCGCACGTCTATCTGCCCGATCATTACGTCAATATGGTGTTCCTGCAGAGCGGCACGCCGGGCGACTGGGCGCTCGGGGAGTTCTGGGGTCCCATCGCCAACGAAACCCGGGCCTGGCTGGATCATCTGTCGATGGGCAAAGCCTGTTCGCTGGCGACGCCGCGCGAAGCCCGCCTCAATCTTGAAGTCACGCTGGCCATTGAACATTCGATGGCCACCGGGCGCGCAGTGACCCTGCCGCTCGCTCAATAAATATCAGCAAGGGAAAGAGATGATCAAGGTTTTTGCTGTAATGGCAGC
>CBHTVL010000015.1:0-12851 GCA_966096475.1 uncultured Burkholderiales bacterium | reverse complement strand
CTGCGCGGCAACCGTGTGGGGCATTGCGCAGACTGCGGCCAGTGCGATTGCAGCGGACAGGTATTTTGCGGTTTGCATGTGCTTCTCCTCCGGTTGTGCAGCAAAATCAATCGGCCTTGATGCCTGCTTCACGGATGACTTTCGACCACTTGGTCATTTCCGCCTGCAGGTACTTGTTGGAATCCTCAACGCTGCCGCCGATCAGATCGACGCCTGCACCGGCAAAACGTTTGATGGTTTCGGCATCGCGTACGGCAGTGTTGATGTCGGCGTTGATTTTACCGAGGGTCGCGCGCGGCGTTTTGGAAGTGGCGAAAACGCCGTACCAGACATCGAAGGCATAACCGGGCAGGCCGTTTTCGGCGACCGTCGGCAGATCCGGCGCGGCGGGGCTGCGCTTGGCGCCGGTGACTGCCAGTGCACGCACCTTGCCGCTTTTGGCATGCGGCAGGATGGTGCCGACACCGGCAATCGCCATTTGCACTTCACCGGTCAGCAGCGCGGTAGTGCCGGGGCCGGTGCCTTTGTACGGCACATGAACCATGTCGATGCCCGCGGTGACACGGAACAGTTCCGAGCCGAGATGCGATGCGCCGCTGACGCCGCCGGAGGCGAAACGCAGTTGGCCGGGTTTCGCTTTGGCGAGCGTCACCAGTTCGGCCACCGACTTCGCCGGCACCGAGGGATGCAGCGCCAGCACAAAAGGCTGGGTGCCGACGATGGCAATCGCGGTGATGTCGCGCTTCACGTCGAAGGGCAGATTTTTGTACAGCGCCGGCGCATAGGAAATGCCAACGCTCTGCAGCAGCAGCGTGTAACCGTCGGGCACCGCTTTTGCGGTGATATCGGTGGCGATCACACCACCGCCGCCCGGGCGGTTGTCGACGATGGCCTGCTGGCCCCAGATATCGGTGAGTTTCTGTGCGAGCAGACGGGCGATGATGTCGGTGCCGCCGCCGGCGGCCGAGGCTGCGAGCAGGCGTACCGGGCGTTCGGGAAAAGTTGCGGCGACCGCAGGGGCGGCGGCAACCATGCAGGCCAGAACAACGGCGCGGTTAAAAAGCGTACCCATGAAGCTCCTCCGGAATTTTTATGGTGATCGCCGCCTATGCCGGCGGCAGGCCGATCTTGCTGCGCAACAGCACATAGTTTGCCGCATCCATGGCGATTTCGCGGCGGTTGATCCGGTGATCGATTTCTGTAACGGCATCATTGGCCGGGGTCGCGATGCCCAGCTCGCGGCCCTTGGCCGAGACCAGGCCGCTGATGAAGGCGATTTCGCTGGTGCGGCCCTTCAAGTGGTCATGGATCGGTGCGGTGCGACCGCCGCCGACATGCGACATCAGTGTTTTCATCGTGGTGATCAGGTTCTCGTCGCTGGACCCGGCGAATTCATCGGCGCGCAGTCCGAACAGCGGCTCCATGCGGTATCCGAGTGCGTTGCCCACGGCCATCGATTCACGGCCCAGTTGCACCGAAATGTCCATCATGCCGGGCAGGGCGCAGGCTTCGAAGTTGCGCAGCCCGAGCAGGCTGAACGGCCCCATGGTCATGGTGTTGGCGATCAGCTTGGTCCACTTCGCGCCGTAGATGTTGTTGGTGATGTCGCAGCGGCCGACTTCGCCGAGCAGTCCCGAAACTTCCTTGACGCGAGGTGTCAGCGTGCCGTCCAGTTCGCCAACCGTGAACCAGGTGCCCTTGCGCAGCGTGTTGCGCTGGATGGTGCCCTGGGTAAACAGTTCGGCCTGCAGTTCAACAACACAGCCGACCACGCGGTTGCGCCCGACGATCGATGCGATGGCGTCATCGTTCATGCCGTTCTGCGCACCGACGACGAAGCCGTCCGCTTTCAGCCAGGGCCTGATGAATTCGGCCATCCAGCGCGTGTCATTCGATTTGCAGGCGAGGAAGACGATGTCGAATTCCAGCTGTTCCGATGACATCGCGCACAGGTTCAGCGCTTTCACCGGCACCTGGAACTGCGAGCCGTCCTTGAACTGGACCTGCAGCCCGTTGGTTTTCATCGCGCGCACATGCGAGGGCCATTGGTCAATCAGCGTCACATCATGCCCGGCACGGGTGAGATCGGCGCCGATGCTGCTGCCGATGGCGCCGCTGCCGACAACGGCGATCTTGCGGTTCTTGTCCTGGATTTTTTTGACGGCCATGGCGGTCCGCTTTCCTTGTTGTTATTTAAGGGTGTTCAGCTGCGCTGTGCGGCGAGCGCCAGCAATTCGCGCACCGAATGGTTCTCGATGTCGAGCGCGACTTTGGCGATTGCATCCACCGGCAACTGCGGATTGATGCCGCGGAATTTCTCGGTGACGCCTTTGGCATCGACCGGGTTGTCGATTGATCCGGTGGGGTTGAGGATGTCGGTGCGAATCCACTGGCCGTCTTTTTCGGCAGCGACCCAGCCGGCGAAGTGTTTCGGGTACAACGCGTCGAGTTTCGGGTCGTGTTCGCAGTCGAGGTGGGCGGCGAGTTTGATCAGCGCCGGATCCTTCATGCGTTCTTCGGTGAACTGAGGCGGCAGGACCTTGCCGTCGACCAGCGCCGCGGCGATGACATAACGCAGGCTCATCTGCGCATTGAGTGCGCTGCCCGGCGCATAGGTGAAGCCGCACTGCACATCGACCACGTTCGACAGGCCGACCTTGACCTTGCGGTTCAGATCCCAGGGTGCGCCGATCTTGTTGCGCACGGCCAGCGCCGCATCAATATAGGCATGGGTGCTGCCGCAGCAGGAGTAGGGCTTGATCGAATTGGTTTCGGTATGCCACACACGACCGAGATCGCGCGTCAGCACTGCAGCATCGGAATCGTCGGAGTGTGCCTTCAGTACACCGCCGTCCCCGTATTCATAAATCTGCGTCGGGCCGGTGAAGCCCAGTGCGGCGAGTTCGGCGGCGAGCACGCCGGAATGCGCAGCCTTGCCGGCGTGCAGGCGTTTGCTCATCGTGCCGTCGGCATTAAAGGCCCAGGTGCCCGCGCCCTGGGTGCCGGCGAGACCCAGCGCCCATGACGTCTGTTCCGGATTCAGTTTCAGCAGCGAAGCGCAGGCGGCTGCGGCGGCGAAGGGGCCGTAGATGCCGGTGATGTGCCAGCCGCGCAGGCGCGTGGCCGAGGGATTGGAGGCGAGACTGGAGCGGATCATGGTTTCATAACCCGCAGCAATGGCGGTAACCAGCGCCTTGCCGTCGGCATTGAGTTTTTCGGCCATCGCGATGGCGGCGGGCACGGCGACCGCGCCGGCATGCAGCTTGGCGTTGTGATAATCGTCGAGCTCGAAAGCGTGCGAAGCCACACCGTTGACCAGTGCGGCGTCAGCGACGCGCATCGATGCATTTTTTTCGCCCCAGACCGTGGCTTCGCCTTTACCGCTGCTGCCGCTGCGTGCCCACTTCAGCATCATATCGGCCCAGGGCGTGCACCAGCCGTAAACACCGCAGCCCAGCGTGTCGAGGATCGCGATGCGCACCACTTCGCGCGTGCGCGCGGGGATGTCTTCGTATTTGAGGCTGCTGATCCAGTCCGCCAGTTCGCGGGTCGGTGCGCCGATGGCGCGACGGTCGTTATTCATTGCTGACTCCTCCTTGTTCTGCCGGCCAGTTTACTCCACCGCGGCGTTTTGCAAACGCTTGCGTAAGCGATGAGTCCATATAATGCAAAAAAAGCCATACCCGCTTCCTTGACACTTTTTTATGGCCAGCCGCATACTTCCGTCACTGGTGAATTCTGCGATGAAAGCAAGCGATACGCGGTGATTTTCCGGTCCAACAGACCAACTTGAAGTGATCAGGAGTCCATTAAATGGAATATGATGTGATCGTCGTCGGCGGCGGCAATGCGGCCTGCGCAGCAGCCGTATCGGCCCGCGAAAACGGCGCCAAAAAAGTGTTGTTGCTGGAAAAAGCGCCCAAAGGCCAACGCGGCGGCAACACCCATTTCAGCGGCGCGATTTTCCGCTTTGTATTCAATCATGTGGATGAACTCGATCGCTTCGTGCCGGATGCCGAAGAGGAATATCCGGGCTTCCGTGCCGGCGTGCCGGTTTATCCGCACGAGGCCTTCACCGATGACCTGATGCGCGTCACCGACAACAAGTCCGATCCGGAACTGTCGAAGCTGCTGATCGACGAGTCCTACGACACCACCTGCTGGATGCAGGATGTCGGCAAACACCACTTCGAACTCGCCAAGTCGGTGATGGGCATCAAGGTCGGCGACAAGATCAAATGGCCCAAAGGCGCGATCGTGCGCACCGTGCACGAAGGCGTCGGCCTGTCGCAGCAGTGGTTCAAGACCTGCGAAGACATGGGCGTTGAAATCCGTTACGAAGCGCATGTGCTGGATCTGTCGATGGACGGGCAGGGTGCAGTGCGCGGCATCAAGGTGCGCGGCCACAAAGGCCTCGAAACCATCAAGGCGCGCGCGGTGATTCTGGCCAGCGGCGGTTTCGAAACCAACCCGGCCTGGCGGACGCACTTCCTCGGTCAGGAGTGGGGCCACGCCAAAGTGCGCGGTTCCAACTTCAACTACGGCGACGGCCTGCGCATGGCAATCGACGCCGGCGCGATGCCCTGGGGCCATTGGGGCGGCTGTCACGCCACGCCCATCGTCGCCAGCGCACCGGACTACGGCCGCAAAGACCTCACCGACAAGACCAATCGCCTGTCCTATCCTTACGGCGTGATGATCAACGTCGAAGGCAAACGCTGGATCGATGAAGGCGTTGATTTCCAGGCCTTCACTTACGCCAAATACGGCGGCCTGATCCTCAAGCAGCCGAAGAGCCTCGTCTACCAGATCTTTGATGCCAAATCGATGCATCTGCTGGAGCCGCGTTACTCCACCAGCGAGCCGTTCAAGTCGGACACGCTGGAAGGCCTGGTCAAACAACTTAACGTTGACCACGAGCAGGCGATGAAGTCGCTGAAGGAATACAACGACCACTGCGGCCACGGCGGCCCGTTCAACGCCGCGGTTCTCGACGGCCTGCACACCGAAGGCATCGATCCGCCGAAAACCAACTGGGCGCAGAAACTCGACACCCCGCCCTATGTGTCGTGGCCTGTCACCGGCGGCATCACCTTCACCTTCGGCGGTTTGAAGATCGACAAGCAGGCGCGCGTGATCTCCACCGGCTGGAAGCCCATTCCCGGCCTATACACCTGCGGCGAAATGGTTGGCGGCCTGTTCCACTACAACTACCCGCTGGGCACCGGCCTGATGTCGGGCGCCGTGTTCGGTCGCATCGCCGGCCGTGAGGCGGCGAAGGAAGCGCTGGGCGGCAAGAGCAAAGGAAAACCGGCGACTAAAAGCGCTGTGAAAAAAGCGGCGCCGAAAAAAGCTGCAGCCAAAAAACCGGCAGCAAAAAAAGCCCCGGCGAAAAAAGCAGCCAAGCCGGCGAAGAAGGCGGTCAAGAAGAAGTAACCGTTTTCAACGCAGGGCAGTAAAACAAAAAGCCGGGGCAAGTCCCCGGCTTTTTTACGTAATTTCTCTGCGGCGAATGTTGCAAACAACTTCGTCACCCCGCGCGCCCCGAAGGACATCCCCTTGGGGGGGGGCAGGGCGTCCTTCGCAATTGATAACTTTTACCTGGATGCCGGCGTTCGCCGGCATGACGGAATTGGTGGGTGACACTACTTCGGATTCCGGGCTTGAATCTAACTCGTTTTTAAACGAAACTGCCGGTGGAGGTGGCAATGAAAGATCGCAGCCACGACGAAGGTATGGCCGAAGTCTTCCGCGAAGACCCGGAGTTCGCCACGCAATATCTGAACAGCGTGCTGGAAGAAGGTGACCAGGCCGACCTGCTGGTTGCGCTGCGCCAGATGGCGCAGGCTTTGGGCGGCATACCGGCTGTCGCCGACAAGGCGCATCTCAACGCAACGCAGCTCTATCGCACCTTGTCCGCCGAAGGAAATCCCGAACTGCGCAGCCTGACCGCGTTGCTCAAGGCGATGGGCATGCGGCTCGCGGTCGAGCCCATACGTCATACCTGAGGCCGGTCGGTCGCGCTGATCGGTCTGCATGAATCTGCGTGTGAATTCTTCATCACGCTTCTTGCGCCATCACTGCATGGCGGGCATCATTCCCTCTGGCAACGTAAATAAAATATCAATAAAAACAAATACTTATTGATCGTGACGCTCTAGTGGCAACGCGCAACCGGAAACCCCCATGTTCGAACAAGCCTTCAAAAACATCGACGACATCCTCTGGAAAGAGGACGGCTGCACCACTGAACTCGATTACACCGAGCAGACTTCATGGCTGCTGTTCCTGAAATACCTCGACGGTCTGGAGCAGGACAAGGCTACTGAAGCGCGGCTTGGCGGCAAGAAATACGAGTACATCCTGGATAAAGACTACCGCTGGGAGACGTGGGCCGCGCCGAAGGACAAGGACGGCAAGCTCGACCACAACAAGGCGAAGACCGGCAAGGACCTCGTCGAATTTGTTGACGGCAAGCTGGTGCCGTACCTGCAGGGCTTCAAGCAGCGCGCCAGCGGGCCCGACACCATCGAATACAAGATCGGCGAAATCTTCGCCGAAATCCAGAACAAGATCCGCAGCGGCTACAACCTGCGCGAGATCATCGACCATGTCGATGAACTGCGCTTCAGGTCACAAACCGAGAAACACGAGCTGTCGCACCTGTATGAAGCCAAGATCAAGAATATGGGCAACGCCGGGCGCAACGGCGGCGAGTACTACACGCCGCGCCCGCTGATCCGCGCGATGGTCAAGGTGGTTGATCCGAAAGTCGGCGAGCGCATTTACGACGCCGCCTGCGGCTCGGCGGGCTTTTTGTGCGAAGCCTACGATTACATGAAGCCGCAGGCCACCACCACCGCCAGCCAGCGCGTGCTGCAGCAGCACACCTTCTACGGCAAGGAAAAGAAGTCGCTGGCCTACGTGATTGCGATCATGAACATGATCCTCCACGGCATCGAAGCGCCCAACATCATCCACACCAACACGCTGACCGAGAACCTCGCCGACATCCAGGAGAAGGACCGCTACGACATCATCCTCGCCAACCCGCCCTTCGGCGGCAAGGAGCGCAAGGAAGTGCAGCAGAACTTTCCGATCCGCACCGGCGAGACCGCCTTCCTGTTCCTGCAGCATTTCATCCGGATGATGAAGGCCGGCGGCCGCGGCGCGGTGGTGATCAAGAACACCTTTCTCTCCAACACCGACAATGCCTCGGTCAGCCTGCGCAAGGACTTGCTCGAATCCTGCAACCTGCACACCGTGCTCGACATGCCGGGCGGCACCTTTCAGGGTGCTGGCGTGAAAACCGTGGTGCTGTTCTTCGAGAAAGGCAGCAGGACGCGCAAGGTCTGGTACTACCAGCTCGATCCCGGCCGCAACATGGGCAAGACCAATCCGCTGAACGACGACGATCTGGCCGAGTTCGTGAGGCTGCAAAAGAAAAAGGAAGATTCGGCAAAAAGCTGGAGCGTGGATGTTGCGGGGATTGATTCGGCGACCTTTGACCTGTCAACAAAGAATCCGAGTGGCGGAGATGTGATTGCTCACCGTAACCCGCAAGAAATCATGGACGAGATTGCTGCTCTCGATATTGAGAGTTCGCAAGTGCTGGAGACGATTAGGGCGCTGGTATGAGGTCGAAGTGGCAAACTTCGACGCTCAAAGATTTATGTATCGTCGATTGGGGTAATACAAATTTGACGAAGTCTTCATATGTTGAGGGCGGAAAGTTTCTTGCGGTATCTGCAGCTGGTTGTGACGGAAGAATCGGACATAAAGAGCATTCGAAATACACCCCTGTTTTGTCTGCGATTGGTGCGCAGTGTGGGAAAATGTTTTTTCCAGAGGAAGATTTCACGGCAATTAAAAATACCATTACTCTCACCCCGAGGAATGATAAATGCAGCGGAAGATTTCTTTATTACTTGCTGACGTTCATTAAACTTCCGCAGCGCGGTGCGGGTCAGCCATTCATCTC
This sequence comes from uncultured Burkholderiales bacterium, assembly GCA_966096475.1. Taxonomy (GTDB): domain Bacteria; phylum Pseudomonadota; class Gammaproteobacteria; order Burkholderiales; family SG8-41. Next base: position 4,870 of record CBHTVL010000015.1, on the reverse strand, counting down.
AAAAGGCGATATTCAGGGCTTTACTGTTGCTTATCCATTGCTTTCCGAGCAGCAGCGCATCGTCAGTATCCTCGACGAAGCGTTTGACGGCATCGCCACCGCCAAAGCCAACGCCGAAAAGAATTTTAAAAACGCCCGTTCTGTTTTTGAGAGTTACGTGCAGTCCGTTTTTGAGAGACGCGGACATGGGTGGTTGGAAAAGCCATTCTCCGAATTGTGCGATATCAAGCATGGGTTTGCATTCAAGAGTGAGTTTTTCACTGATAGTGGCGACTATGTTTTGCTCACGCCTGGTAATTTTTTTGAGTCTGGCGGTTATCGCGATCGTGGTGAGAAGCAGAAGTATTACGTGGGCGAAGTGCCGGATGGTTATATTCTTTCCGAGGGTGATTTGCTTGTGGCGATGACGGAGCAAGCAGCGGGCTTGTTAGGAAGTCCTATCCTCGTTCCGGAATCAGATAAGTTTTTACATAACCAACGGCTTGGATTGGTTGTTAAGAAGTCGGGTATTCCGTGGACGAACGAGTTCTTCTTTCATGTATTCAACAGTAAGGCTGTGCGGAAGTCGATTCATGAAAGCGCATCTGGAGTAAAGGTTCGTCACACTTCGCCTTCTAAAATTGGTGAGGTAGTTGTTTCGTTCCCGAGTTCAACTACGGAGCAAAAAGCAATCGTTGATAAGTTTGCTGATCTTAAAGATGAAGCGGATCGTCTTGTGTCCATATACAAGTGCAAACTCGCCGCGCTGGACGAACTGAAGCAGTCGCTGCTGCATCAGGCTTTCAGCGGCGCGTTATAAGGTACATGGCCAAGATCAAATCCCAACCGCTGACCAACTCCCGGTTTTCGGAGTTCATCCGCAACGCCAGTCCGGAGGAAAAGGCGCGGGTCTATGCCGTGGTGATGGATCGGGTGGCGGAACGGCAGGCCGAGGTGCTGGCGCGTCATGCCGCGCAGCAGGCCGCATCCAAGCCGGCGGCTTATAAAAATATTAAAAAAATAAATAGTTATATAATTTTCCGATATGGATGATGCTCTATTTCGTTCCATGAAGACTTACACGGCAAGCCAGGCGAGAACCCGTTTCGGCGCTTTCATCGACGATGCACAGCGCGGTCCGGTGCGCGTCACACGCCGCGGCGAGGTTGTCGGCGTGTTGCTCGGCACGCAGGATTTTGAGTTTGCGCGCGCGTTTTATGCCGACCGACTGCGAACGACGATGCACCTCGCCGCCGAACAAGCGGCCCGCGCGGGCCTGACCGCTAAGTTAGCCGATGATCTGCTTGCGGATGAAAGCTGATTCCTGGCTTGCAGTACGGTGCTTTGGTATCTGTAGGGGTAAAGCTAATTTTTAAAAAAATACAATAAAAACAATAAGTTATAACGTATTCCGACAAGTGCGTGAGCGACGATGCGAGCGCAGTGGCGCGTCGGCTTGACGGAATGCCGGTCGCTCCGGTTTAATAACTGTTATTAATAGTTAGGAGAACTGTCATGCCGACCAGTGTTGCCCTCGGGGCGCATTTCGAAGCCTTTATCCAGGAGCAGGTGAAGTCCGGCCGTTACAACAACGCCAGCGAAGTGGTGCGCGCCGGCTTGCGCATTCTCGAAGACCGGCAGGCGCACGCCCGTATGCAGCAGGAAGAGTTGCGCGCCGCGATTGCAGCAGGCTTGGCCAGCGGACCGGGGCAACCGGCCGATGTCGTGTTTGACCGTCTGGAGGCGAAGTACCGCAAACAGGTTGGCAAGCGCGCTGCGTAATGCGTTTGCATATTTCGCCGCTCGCCGAGCGCGATCTGGAAGCGATTGGCGACTATATTGCTGAAGACAATCCATCCCGCGCGCTGAGTTTTGTCGGGGAGTTGCGCGCACAGTGCGCCGTGATCGCAAAAATGCCGCGCGCCTGTCGTGAGCGGCCGGAGCTGGGCGAGGGGGTGCGCTCCTGTGCCTGCGGCAATTACGTGATTTTTTTCGTCGCGGGAAAAAGCAAAGTCACCATCGTGCGTGTGCTGCAAGGCGCGATGGATATTCCGGCGCGGTTTGCCGATGCTGATGATTGATGACTTGATCCTTCCAAGATGAACGAAGCCGAAACCCGCGCCGAACACATCGACCCCGCCCTCAAGGCGGCGGGCTGGGGCGTGGTCGACGGGAGCAGGGTGCGACGTGAATATCCGATCGTGCCGGGGCGCATCGAAGGCGCGGGCAAACGCGGCAAGGCGCTGACTGCGGACTATGTGCTGGAGTACCGCAACACCAAACTCGCGGTGGTCGAGGCCAAGGCCTGGGACAAGCCGCTGACCGAGGGTGTGGGCCAGGCCAAGGATTACGCGGCCAAGCTGGCGATCCGCTTTACCTATTCCAGCAACGGTCAGGGCATTTACGCCATCGACATGCACACCGGGGCCGAGGCCGAGGTGGCGCAGTTTCCGGGACCGGAAGCCTTGTGGCAGCGGCTGTATGCCACCAAGAACATCTGGCGCGACCGTTTCGCCGCGGTGCCCTTTGAAGACAAGGGCGGTTATTTCCAGGGGCGTTATTACCAGGATATCGCGATTGACCGCGTGCTGGCGGCGATTGCCGACGGGCGCGACCGCGTGCTGCTGACGCTGGCCACCGGCACCGGCAAGACCTTCATTGCCTTCCAACTGGCGTGGAAGCTGTATCACAGCCGCTGGAATCTGCTCGACCGCAAATCCGATGCCGAGCCGCAGCGGCGGCCGCGCGTGCTGTTTCTTGCCGACCGCAACAATCTGGCGGATCAGGCCTATAACGCGTTTTCAGCGTTTGAAGATGCGGAGCCGGGTTCGCTGGTGCGCATTGCGCCGGATGACATCCGCAAGAAGGGGCGGGTGCCGAAGAACGGCAGTATTTTCTTTACGATATTCCAGACGTTTATGAGTGGCGGGGATGGCAAAACCCTGGATTCCGGCGTTCGCCGGAATGACGGTGTGGAGGAGGAGAGTGCGGGGGCAGGAACACCGTATTTTGGGGAATATCCGCCGGACTTTTTTGATTTCATCGTCATCGACGAGTGCCACCGCGGCGGCGCCAATGATGAAAGCAACTGGCGCGGCATCCTTGAATACTTCGCACCGGCGGTGCAGCTGGGGCTGACCGCGACGCCCAAGCGCCGTGACAACGTCGATACCTATGCCTACTTCGGTGAGCCGGTGTTTGTGTATTCGTTGCGCGAGGGCATCAATGACGGCTTCCTGACGCCGTTCCGTGTCAAGCAGATCGCGACCACGCTCGATGAATACGTTTACACGCCGGACGACACGCTGGTCGAAGGCGAGATTGAGTCGGGCAAGCGCTACGAGGAAAAGGATTTCAACCGGATCATCGAAATCCGTGAGCGCGAGAAAAAGCGGGTGGAGATTTTCATGGGGCAGATCAACCAGCGGGAAAAGACGCTGGTGTTCTGTGCCAATCAGGCCCATGCGCTGGCGATCCGTGACCTGATCAACCAGATGAAGACCAGCACCGATCCCAATTACTGCTTACGGGTGACCGCCAACGATGGCGCACTGGGTGACCAGTCCCTGCGCGATTTTCAGGACAACGAAAAGACCATCCCGACCATCCTCACCACCTCGCAGAAGCTGTCCACCGGTGTGGATGCGCGCAACGTGCGCAATATCGTGCTGCTGCGGCCGATCAATTCAATGATCGAGTTCAAGCAGATCATCGGCCGCGGCACGCGGCTGTATGAGGGCAAGGATTACTTCACGATTTATGATTTCGTGAAGGCGCATCATCATTTCAGCGATCCGGAATGGGATGGTGATCCCATCGAACCGGAACCGCCGAAACCTGATCGTGGCGAGCGTCAGCCGCCGAAGGCGCGCCAAACCCCGCCGGATTATGTGCCGCCGCAAAAAGCCAAGGTCAAACTCGCCGACGGCAAGGCGCGCACCATCCAGCACATGACTTCAACGAGCTTCTGGCATCCCGACGGCACGCCGATGTCGGCGCAGCAGTTCATGGAAGCGCTGTTCGGCAAGCTGCCGGAATTCTTCCGCGACGAAGAAGAGCTGCGCCGGCTGTGGAGTGCGCCGGATACGCGCCGCAAGCTGCTGGAGGGATTGGCGGAAAAAGGCTTTGGTAAACAACAACTTATGGAAATGCAGCGGATCATCGACGCTGAGAAGAGTGATCTCTTCGATGTGCTCGCGCATGTCGCCTGGGCGCTGGCGCCGCAGACCCGCAACGAACGCGCTGCACGCGCGATGGCGATGGTCAGCACGCATTTCAATTCCAGACAGCAGGTGTTCATCGACTTCGTGCTGTCGCATTACATCAGCGTCGGTGTGGAAGAACTCGATTCCGAAAAACTGACGCCGTTGCTGCGCCTGAAGTATCACGACTCGCTGGCGGATGCAGTGGCCGATCTCGGGCAGCCGGAGGAGATCGGGCAGGTGTTCAGCGGATTCCAGAAATATCTGTATCAGCAACGGGCTGCTGTTTGAAGCTTGGAGTTCGCGATAGTGGCGCCCGGATTGAATTAGAATGTTTGAGCCCGACCGCCCGGTGGCGATAATTAAAGAATCCGGGCCGGTATCCCCGGCGCGAGCCTTGGAAGCTCTGCCGGGGGAATCGGGCTTTCTGTTTAATCCCGGCGTCTAACCCTCCGCATTAAATCAGCCATGTTGCTATCGAACCGTTCCCGCAAGCTGATTTATGTTCTTGGTGCAACCACGGGGTTTCTGCTCGCCACCGTGTTCATCGTTTATGCGGTGTTCACCTCGACCAGTTCCACGGCGCCCATCGGCCTGATCCTGATTCCGTTCTACGGCGCGATCGCGTCGCTGATCGGTTGTGCGGTGGTGTATGTCGGTCTGGTGCTTGCGGATGTCATCGCGGGGCA
>CBHTVL010000014.1:0-12925 GCA_966096475.1 uncultured Burkholderiales bacterium | reverse complement strand
CCCAGTGGGGTATATTGCGCAAGGCTGCGGTTTGATGGAAATCCCCGGGATTTAAAAAAATATAATTAAAACAGTTACTTACGGGAAAGAAAAAAGGCGTCCGCTGCGGACGCCTTTTTTCCGGGCATCAAGTTTCAGCCCGATGTGAGTGCGCCGTTGACGACCTTCACCTTGCTGCCGGTCTGGAAGGCAGGTTGTGATTCATAGGAGAAGGTCCGCGTGGAGCCGTCTTCCATTTTGACGATGACGTCGTAACGCGTTGTCGATTTTGCGTTCTTTTCGATCTGGTGTCCGGCGTAAGCGCCGCCCGCAACACCGGCGACTGTGGCAATTTTTTTGCCGGTGCCGCCGCCGACCTGATTGCCGAGCAATCCGCCGACCACACCGCCGGCAACCGCGCCGAGGCCGGAGCCTTCGCCCTGTTGTGCAATGGCGTTGACGCTGGTGACCACGCCGCAGTTTGTGCAGATCGGGGCGGGGGGCCTGGCTTGTTCCTGCGCAGCCGGCTGCTGCGGTGCCTGTGCCGTCTGTGTCGTGGAATGTTTAGCCGCCGTTTTCTGTTTCGGTGCAGACACTGCTTCCGCTTTGCCGGCCTTGGCCTCTTCGGTTGCGGGTTTTGATGCGGCTGTTTCCAGCGCGGATTCCTTGTTCTTGGAAAACGAGTTGGGGATCAGGCCGGTCATGACGCCGACACCGACAATGCTGAACAGAATCACCGAAATCGCAGCCAGTGCGATCAGCGGGTTGATTTTTTTGGTTTCCTGCATGGTAGCGCTCCTCTCTTCCAATGAAGATGCGTCATCCTAACCGCTGTGCGGTAATGACCATATGAACAATGTCACACGGTTACAAAGCGTTACATGCCTGTTTGCGGCATTTCACGCGGAATGCCGCAAACAGGTGTCAATCTGCAGCAATAACCATGTGGTCATCCGCGTAATTCTTCACGGTTTCCGAATTGTGAGAGCGCTTCGGGATTGGCCAGTGCTTCGAGATTTTTGACGGGTAAGCCGTGAACAATGTTGCGCACGGCGAGTTCGACGATCTTGCCGCTTTTGGTGCGCGGGATGTCATTGACCTGCACCACGGCCGCGGGCACATGGCGCGGCGTCGTGTTGTCGCGGATCTGCCGCTTGATGCGTTCCACGAGTTCTGCGGTCAGCGTCAGGTCGTCGCGCAGACGGACAAACAAAACAACGCGCACGTCGTTCGGTTGCTGCGGCGGCCAATCCTGGCCGATGGCCAGGCTTTCGACGACTTCATCCAGAAGCTCGACCTGGCGGTAGATTTCAGCAGTGCCGATACGCACGCCGCCGGGATTAAGCACAGCATCCGAGCGGCCGAAAATCATCAGGCCGTCATGTTCCGTCAGTTCGACATAGTCGCCGTGATGCCAGATGCCGGGGTAGCGTTCGAAATAGGCGCTGCGGTATTTGCTGCCGTCGGCGTCGTTCCAGAATCCGATCGGCATCGACGGGAAAGGGGCGGTGCAGACCAGTTCGCCTTTTTCGCCGCGCACCGGTTTGCCTTCGTCATTCCAGACATCGACTTTCATGCCGAGGCCGCGGCATTGCAGTTCGCCGCGCCACACCGGCAGTGTCGGACAGCCCAATGCAAAACAGGAAAGGATGTCGGTGCCGCCGGATATGGAGGCGAGCTGCAGGTCGGCCTTGATGCTGCGGTAGACGTAATCAAAACTCTCGGGCACCAGCGGCGAGCCGGTGGAGAGCAGTGCGCGCAGGGAAGTCAGGTCATGGGTCTTGCCCGGTTCCAGGCGCAGCTTCGCCAGGGCATCGATGTATTTGGCCGAGGTGCCGAACACGGTCATTTTTTCTTCGGCGGCGTAGTCCCATAACACGCTGCCCTTGGACACAAAGGGTGATCCGTCATACAGCAGCAGCGTGGCCCCTGCGGCGAGTCCCGACACCAGCCAGTTCCACATCATCCAGCCGCAGGTGGTGAAATAAAACACCCTGTCACCGGGCTTGATGTCGGTGTGCAGCACATGTTCCTTCAGATGTTGGAGCAGCGTGCCGCCGGCGCCGTGGACGATGCATTTCGGCACACCGGTGGTGCCCGACGAATACATGATGAACAGCGGATGGTCGAAAGGCAGTTGCGCGAATTCCAGGGGGCGCGCTTTGAACGGCGCCATGAAGTCATGCACGCTGACGGCCTTGGGCAGTCCGGCAATTTCCGGTTCTGCGCAGGTGTAGGGCACGATCACCAGTTTTTCGACACTCGGCAACTGCGCCATGATCTCGCACAGCCGCGGCAGGTTGTTGATGGTGTTGCGGTTGTAGAAATAGCCGTCTGCGGCAAACAGAATGCGCGGTGCGATCTGGCCAAAGCGGTCGACCACGCCCTGCACACCGAAGTCGGGTGAGCAGGACGACCAGACCGCGCCGAGGCTGGACGCCGCGAGCATGGCGATGACCGTGCCGGGCAGGTTGGGCATGTAACCGGCGATACGGTCTCCCGGTTTGATGCCGGCGGCGCGCAGCGCCTGTGCGAGGCGCGACACTTCATGCCGTAATTCACTGAAGCTGATCCGGCTTTTGATCCGGTTTTCGCCGCGAAAGACGATGGCGGTTTCATTGCCATCGCGTCTCAGCAGGTTCTCGGCGTAATTCAGGCGGGCGTCAGGGAACCAGCGCGCACCGGGCATTTGCTGCGGATTTTCCAGGACACGCGCTCCGCGGCGGCTGCTGATGACGCTGCAGAAATCCCACACTGCCTGCCAGAAGGCTTCCGGCTGCTGAACCGACCAGTCATAAAGCCCCGCGTAATGGTCCAGAGCGGGGCCGCCGTTTTGCGCGATGTGGCGCATGAATGCGGTCAGATTGGCGGATTCAATCTGCCGCGGGCCCGGTTGCCACAGCGCTTGGTTCAAAACGGTTCCTTCGTTATGTTTCCGGTGACGCTGTTCAGTGGCGGTTTATTCCGGACGCATATGCGGGAACAGGATGACGTCGCGGATCGACGGGCTGTCGGTCAGCAGCATCACCAGACGGTCAATGCCGATGCCGGCGCCGCCGGTCGGGGGCAGGCCGTATTCCAGTGCACGGATGTAATCGGCGTCGTAGTGCATCGCCTCATGGTCACCGGCTTCCTTTTGCTTGACCTGCTCCAGGAAACGCGCGGCCTGGTCTTCCGGGTCATTCAGCTCCGAGAAGCCGTTGGCGATTTCGCGGCCGGCGATAAACAGCTCGAATCGCTCGGTGATCTCGGGGTTGGCATCGCTGCGGCGCGCCAGCGGGGACACTTCCGCGGGATAGTCGATGATGTAGGTCGGATCGAACAGTTGTGATTCTGCGGTCGCTTCGAACAGCGTCAGTTGCAGGCCGCCGAGACCGTCGCTTTCGCGGAACGCGACTTTCATCGCATTGAGCCGGTTGACGATGCGGTTGCGGTCATTGAGTTCTTCGTCGGTGATGTCCGGGCGGTATTTGCGGATTGCACCGGTAATGGTCAGCCGTTCGAAAGGTTTGGCGAAGTCGATGGTCTTGCCCTGATAGTTGACCAGCGCATTGCCGGTGACCTGTTCCGCAGCGCGGCGCATCATGCCTTCGATGAAGGTCATCAGCTGCTCGTAACGCCAGTAGGCCGCGTAAAACTCGAGCATGGTGAATTCCGGGTTGTGCCGGGTCGACATGCCTTCGTTACGGAAATTGCGGTTGACCTCAAATACTTTTTCCAGGCCGCCGACCACCAGACGCTTCAGATAGAGCTCCGGCGCGATGCGCAGGAAGAGCTGCATGTCGAGCGCATTGTGGTGGGTGACAAAGGGGCGGGCTGCGGCACCGCCGGGGATCGGGTGCATCATCGGCGTCTCGACTTCGAGGAAGCCGTCGTCGATCAGCGTGCTGCGCACTGACTGAATGATCTGTGAGCGGCGTGCGAACACCGCGCGGGTGTCTTCATTGACAATCAGGTCAACGTAGCGCTGCCGGTATTTCATTTCCTGGTCGGTGAGGCCGTGGAATTTTTCCGGCAGCGGGCGCAGGGATTTGGTGAGCAGGCGCAGCGTTTTGGCGCGCACCGTCAGTTCACCTTTTTTGGTTTTGAACAGGGCTCCTTCGACGCTGATGATGTCGCCGCTGTCGTAGTGCTTGAACGCTTCCATGACATCAGCGCCGGTGTCATCGACCGATACATAGACCTGGATGCGGCCGCTCATGTCCTGAATCGTGGCGAAGCTGGCCTTGCCCATCACGCGCTTGAGCATGATGCGGCCGGCCACGGCAACATTCACCGCGGCGGCGGCAAGGGCTTCCGCCTCGGTCGTGCCGTGTTTGTCCTGCAGCGGCCGGGCCAGATCGCGACGCACGAAATCATTGGGGAAGGCGACGCCCGCAGCGCGGATGGCATCGAGCTTCTTGCGGCGCTCGGCAACGAGTTTTTCGTCGCTCTGTGCGGCATCTGCCGGATCAGGATTCGGGTTGTCGATGCCGCTGCTGGTTTTGTCGGTCATGATTAAAGTCCTGATTTGAGGCTGGCGGTAATGAATATGTCGAGGTCGCCGTCGAGCACGCCCTGGGTATTGCCGATTTCAACGTTGGTGCGCAGATCCTTGATGCGTGACTGGTCGAGCACATAGGAGCGGATCTGGTGACCCCAGCCGATGTCGGTCTTGGCGTCTTCCATCGCCTGCTTCTGCTCGTTGCGTTTGCGCAGCTCCAGTTCATAGAGCTTGGATTTGAGCATCGCGTTGGCTTCGGCGCGGTTGCGGTGTTGTGAGCGGTCGTTCTGGCACTGCACGACGATGCCGGTGGGGATGTGGGTGATACGCACCGCCGAGTCGGTCTTGTTGATGTGCTGGCCGCCGGCGCCGGACGCGCGGTAGGTATCCACGCGCAGGTCCGCCGGATTGATGTCGATTTCAATCGAGTCGTCGACTTCCGGGTAAACAAACACGCTGGCGAAGGAGGTGTGCCGGCGGTTGTTGGAGTCGAAGGGTGACTTGCGCACCAGGCGGTGTACGCCGGTTTCGGTGCGCAGGTGGCCGAAAGCGTAGTCGCCGGAAATTTTCAGCGATGCGCTTTTGATGCCGGCGACATCACCTTCGGATTCTTCCAGCACTTCAACCTTGAATTTCTTTTTCTCGCAATAACGCAGATACATGCGCTCAAGGATGGAGGCCCAGTCCTGCGCTTCGGTGCCGCCGGAGCCGGACTGGATGTCGAGAAAGCAGTTATTGGGGTCCATCTGCTGCGAGAACATGCGGCGGAATTCCATGTCCTCGACAATACCGGCCAGTTTGGCGGTGTCGGTTTCGACGGCGACAAGCGTGTCGTCATCGTTTTCGGCGCGGCCCATTTCAAGCAGTTCTTTCGCGTCAGTCAGGTTGCGGTCGAGATCACGCAACGTGACGACAATGCCTTCAAGGGTTTTGCGTTCGCGGCCGACTTCCTGCGCGCGTGCGGCGTCACTCCACAGCGCAGGGTCTTCGCTGAGTTTTACCAGTTCTTCGAGACGTCGGGTCTTGGTATCGTAGTCAAAGATACCTCCGCAACCCCTCGGTACGCTCCTGGAGATCCTGCAGGCGATTGGCGATGGCGTTGAGGCGTTCGGCTTCCATGGTGGTTTCCGCGAAAAAGGTCGATTTTACCGCAGCAGCCGTTGCAGTGCCCGTTGGCAGGCTATACGCCTGTGTCGAACCGCGGATTGCCCTGACCCGATAATCGCAAGATAATCAAAACGTTACCGATACCCCGGAATCATCATGCCCCGACTTGCCACCGTATTCTCCGGTCTTGCCGTCATCGCGATGGCCGGTGCCGCTTTTGCTGCCGATACCTATCCATCCAAACCGTTACGGGTGGTCATCACCTTTCCGGCGGGTGGTCCGTCGGATGTGGTGGTGCGTCTGGTGACGCAGCGCCTGACCGACGAGTGGGGCCATCCGGTGATCATCGACAACCGCGGCGGTGCGGGCGGCATTGTCGGCACCGAAGTCGTGGCGCATGCGGCACCGGACGGTTACACCTTCCTGGTCGGCCCGGCCGGCGGCATGACCATCAATCCGGCATTGCATGCCAAGCTGTCCTACGACCCGTTCCGTGATTTCGCACCGGTTGGCATGCTGGTGATGAGCCCGCAGATTCTGATTGCGCATCCTTCGATGCCCGCAAAAACGGTGAAGGAGCTGGTGCAGTATGCAAAAGACCGCCCGGGCCAGTTGAACTTCGGCTCGGCAGGATCGGGTACTGCCACGCATCTCGGGCTGGAACTGCTGAAACTGTCGACCGGTATGCAGGCGACCCATGTGCCGTACAAAGGCGGCGCTCCTGCGCTGACGGATCTGGTGGGCGGGCAGATCCAGTTGCTGTGGCTGTCGATTCCGTCAGTGCTGCCGCATGTGAAATCCGGGCGGCTGCGTGCGCTGGCCGTCAGTACGCTGAAGCGCTCGGCTTCTGCACCGGAGGTACCGACAGTGGCCGAATCCGGTTATCCCGGTTTCGAATATGCCAACTGGAATGCGCTGTTTGCGCCGTCGGGAACGCCGGCCGGGCATATTGCCAAGATCAATTCGCGTGTGGTGAGGGCGTTGAACGAGCCGGACATCGCGCAGAAGCTGATTGCACAAGGCGCCGATCCGGCACCGGGTTCGCCTGCTGATCTGGGGAAATACATGCGCACCGATCACGAACGCTGGAAAAAAGTGATCAGCAGTGCGGGTATCAAGCCGCAGTAACCAAGCGGCTCAGTTGTCGGCGTGCCAGTGTTCGAGGAGCAGTTGCAGCGTGACGGCGCCGTTATAGTGGTTTGCTGACAGCCGGTAGGTGGCGGCTATCGTATCCGGCAGCGGATCGGCGTGGCCGAACAGCATGGCGTCAATCAGCGCCTTGCCGCGGCGAAGCCGCAGTTTCAGGTGGCGCTCGCCGACGACGCGTTGTGAGGCGACTTCAAAACGATCATAAAAGCGCGGCTCGGGAAAACCCTGCCCCCATACGGCATCAGCCAATGCCGAGGCATTGTCCAAAGTCATCTCTTCCGGCGGCAATGAGCCGTCGGTGACCCATTCCCGGTCGAGGTCGCCCGGCGTCAACAATTCGCGGGCCACGGCTTCGAATGCGATGCTGAATTTCTCGAAGGCATGTTCACTCAAGGACAGTCCGGCCGCAGCCGCATGTCCGCCGAATCGCAGGATCAGATCCGGATGGCGTTTGGACACGAGATCGAGCGCATCACGCAAATGCAGCGCATTGATCGAGCGCCCTGAACCTTTGAGTTCGCCGTTGCCTGCGGCGGCAAAGGCGAATGTCGGCCGGTGAAAACGTTCGCGCAGTCGCGAGGCGAGGATGCCGATGACGCCCTGGTGCCATTGCGGATCGAACAGGCTCAGCGTGTAACCCGGCTCGACGTTTTCGACGGAGGCCAGCGCTGATTCCTGCATGTCGGCTTCAATGTCGCGGCGCTGGCGGTTCAACTGGTCGAGCTGGCGCGCGATGTCGGCGGCGCGGATCGGGTCGTCGGTGGTCAGGCATTCGATGCCCAGCGACATGTCGGTGAGACGGCCGGCAGCGTTGAGCCGCGGTCCGGCAACAAAGCCGAGATCGTAAGCGCCGGCCCGGCGCACATCACGACCGGCGGCGTTGAACAAGGCGGTGATGCCGGCATGTGCGCGGCCCGAGCGCATGCGCTGCAGTCCGTGCTGCACCAGCAGGCGGTTATTGTCATCGAGGCGCACGACGTCGGCGACGGTGCCCAGTGCGACCAGATCGAGCAGCGCGCCGAGATTGGGTTCCGGTTTGTCCGAGTAGGTCCCGCGTTTGCGCAGCTCGGCACGCAGCGCCAGCATCAGATAGAACATCACGCCGACGCCGGCGAGGCTTTTGCTCGGGAAAGTGCAGCCGGGCTGGTTGGGATTGATGATGCACCAGGCCTCGGGCAGCGCATCTCCGGGCAGATGGTGGTCGGTGACCAGCACCTTCATGCCGAGGCGGTTGGCTTCGGCGACACCGTCGATGCTGGCAATGCCGTTGTCGACGGTGATCAGCACATCGGGTTTTTTTTCTGCAGCGGCGAGTTTGACGATTTCCGGCGTCAGGCCGTATCCGTATTCGAAACGGTTGGGTACCAGATAGTCGACGTCGGCGCCGAAGCCGCGCAACGCGCGCAGGCCGACCGCGCAGGCGGTGGCGCCGTCAGCGTCGTAGTCGGCGACGATCAGCAGTTTTTTGCGTTCAGTAATCGCATCGGCGAGCAGTGCAGCCATCGTGCCGGCGTTGAGCAGCTGTTCCGGCGGAATCAGCCGCTTGATGTCGGCATCAAGCTGTTCGGTGCTGCTGATGCCGCGCGCCGCGAAGATTCGCGCCAGAAAAGGCGGCATGCCGCTTTCGGTCAGCCTGGCTGCGATCGAGGGTTCTACCGGACGGGTAGTGATCTGGGTCATGTGATCAGTGCGGCGGATTCAAACCAGCGCAAGCGCGCCGCCGATTCCTGCCGCCACGATCAGAAGCCCTCTCATTACCGGCCATCCCATCGAGGATCCGCCAACCGTGAAAACGATGCCGAGTTTGAAGGCGATGTTTGACAGCAAGGCGATGGTGATGGCGGTTACGGCTTCGTTCTGTGTCAGGGAGCCGAGTTCATTCAGGCGAAGCGAGGACAGAGTGATGGCGTCGACGTCGGTCAGTCCCGAGATGAGTGCGACAACGTAAAGGCCGCGGGTTCCGGCGATGTCGGAGAGCCATGCTGCGAGCAGAAGTACGATGGCGTAGAGTGCACCGAAACCCAGTGCGGTGCGGAGTTCTGTCGGATTGCTGACTTCCGGCATTGGGGCGCCGGTGGTGGTATTCCACTTTTTCCAGAAATGAAAAGTGCCGGCAATGCCAAGTGCAAAACCCGTACCGAGTACCGGGGCCAGGGCAGGCAGCACGTCGGGTGCGACAACGGCCGTGACCAGCATCAGTCTTAACGGCACAACAAGATTGGCAAGAAGAATGACGATGACGGCAATCTTGCCGATTTCCGGGTGATCACGCCCGTTACGGGAATAAACGACCGTGGTTGCAGTGCTTGAAACCAGGCCGCCGAGAAGGCCGAGGAGCGGGGCGCCATGACGTTCGCCGACGATGCGCATGGCGAGATAGCCGGCGAGGCTGACGCCGGAAACCAGTACGACCATCAGCCATGTCTGGTAAGGATTGAGTGTGCCGAAGGGACCGTAATTGGTGTTCGGCAATATCGGAAGCACGATCAGTGACAATACGGCGAACTGGAATATCGAAACCAGGTCGGTGCGTGTCAGGCCGTGGGTTACGCCATGCAGTTCGGCCTTGAAATACAGCAATATCGTGGTGATGATCGCGAGCATTCCGGCGATCTGGCCGTAGCCGTACCAGACCATGGCGCCAAGGCAGTAACTGACCAGCACGGCAATGACCGTCGTGCTGCCGCTTTCCCCGGGTTGCGAGTCGCGCATGTAAGCAGTAATCATCATGACGCCGACGAGCGCGGCGCCAATGGCGATGATCCAGCCGGAATCGGACGCTTCGGCGATCAGTCCGGACAGGGTGCCGAACAGCGTGACCAGGGCGAAGGTGCGTATTCCCGCCTTTGCTGCCGGTGACAGTTCGCGCTCGGTGCCGATCAGCAGGCCGATGATCAGGGAAATGGCGAACTTCGGCAGGTGTTCCAGGCCGTTGTTGTTCAGGAATGCAGGGTCCATGGCGTTCAGCAAGAGCGCGGCGTTATGGTACTGCGGGCACCGTCGTGAATGCCGCTCACGACATTCTAACCCCGGTGATGGTTGACCAGTCAGGCGTCCTTTTCCAGAATTTCATCCTGTCAGCAGGGCGCAGAACTATGCGCAGGCATTGCTCGTGATTGGTGGCGACAATGTCCAGTGCAGTGACGACGTTGCCGAGTGCTGACCACAGTGGCGCGAACCAGCCATCCTCCAGCGCAGCAACGGTTTGCATCCAGGCGTCGGGCCCTTCGTAACGGGCGGCATGATGCGCCTGGTCGAGAGTGATCAGGTGTCGCGTGCCGTCCGTTTGTTTTCCGGACAGCGCGCCGAGCCAGGCGGCAGCGGTGTTCGGTACTGCTGCACATTCCGCGCCGCTTTGCAGGGCGAGCGCGGCGGCGAGCGGATCAGCGCTCCAGATATGCGAAAAATGCCGGCCCGGTACGGCGGGTTTTTCACCGCCGCCCCACAGCAGCAGGCTGTTGATCGCCGGTTCTCCGCGTTGTTCGCGGGCCTGGTTGACCGGATGTTCGTGCAGCAGCATCTGGCATTCAGTCAGCCAGCGCTGCCAGCGACCGGCGTGTTGCGCCCGCGGCAGCGGCCGTCCGGCGAGTGCCGTCAGCGTCGGTGACTCGATCGCTGAGGCTTCGCTGTTCGTGCAATACCAGCGCGCCGGTTGTGCAGCCGTCAGCACGATGCCGTCACCGGCGAAATGCCGGTTCAGCGTTTCAGACAGTGCCGCGGCTTCGGCGGCGGTGACCTGCAGCGCCGGTGCGGCAATCAGGAGGGTGCGGCTGCGCTGCAGTTGCAGATGAACCGGATCGGCGCGCATCCAGAATCCGGTTCCGGCGGTTTGTCCGTCGACCAATGCGGTGAGCGGGGCGACAGGCCAGTTGAGCTGTTTTTCGACTTCGAAGGCCTGGCACAGCCAGGTTTCAACATCAATCGCCGGGAATTGCTGCAGGACGCCGCGTCCGCACATGCGGCGAAGGATCGGCGCGGTACCGGCGGTAATGCGTTCGGCGCCGGGCGGCGGCAGCAGGTCGGGGATGAGCAGGGTGAGTTGCACGTTCGAATGCGTCGTACGTCAGATTACTGCGGCAGCGAGGGAATTACTGCGGCTGGCAGTGAGTCTATCATGGGGTCTTGAGGTACCATTTGTGGCAAACTGCATCTTTCCAATTTTGCACCGGCCTGTGAACTCTTTTCCGCTTTTTGTCGGCCTGCGTTACACCCGCGCGCGTCAGCGTACCCGGTTCATTTCCGTGATCTCGCTGATTTCGGTGATCGGCATTGCTTTGGGCATGACCGTGCTGATCACCGTGCTGTCGGTGTTCAACGGGTTTCAGCGGGAGGTTCGCACCCGGATGCTCAGTGCGGTCGCGCATGTGCAGATCAGCGGTCTCGGTGAAACCCTGCGCGATTGGCCGGCAGTGGCGGCGGCTGCCGCGAAGCATCCGCATGTTGTGGCGACTGCGCCCTATGTGTCGGCCCAGGGCCTGCTGACCAGCGGCGGCAATGTGCGCGGCACGTTTTTGCGCGGCATTGATCCCGCACAGGAAGACAAGGTCAGCGAGATTGGAGCGCATATGCGCTCCGGGACGCTGAATGATCTGCGTTCGGGCGAATACAACGTCGCGCTGGGCGCGCCGCTGGCGCGGGCGCTGGGCGTTGTGGTCGGCGACAAGGTGGTGCTGGTGGCGCCGCAGGGGCAGGTAACACCGGCCGGTATCCTGCCGCGCCTGCGGCAGTTCACGGTGACCGGCATTTTCGAAATCGGCCATTATGAAATCGATGCCGGACTCGCGGTGGTGCATATCGAGGATGCGCAGCGCCTGTACCGGATGGATGGTCAGGTCAGCGGCGTGCGCCTGAAGCTGGATGATCTGTTTCTTGCGCGCCAGGTCGCGCGCGAACTGCTGGCGCAATTGCCGCCGGAGGTTTCGGTCAGCGACTGGTCGCGTTTCAATGCCACCTACTTCCGTGCGGTTGAACTTGAAAAACGCATGATGTCGCTACTGCTGTTTTTCATCATTGCCATTGCCGCGTTCAATATGGTGTCGAGTCTGTTCATGGTGGTGAAAGAGAAGCAGGCGGATATCGCGATCCTGCGCACGATGGGCGCTTCACCGGGTGACGTCATGCGCATCTTCATGGTCCAGGGCACATTGATCGGCGCGATTGGCGTGTTGTGCGGCATCGTCTTCGGCATACTCGGTGCGCTCAATGTGGCGGCGATCATTGCCTTCATCGAGAATCTGTTTCATGTGAAATTCATGCCGCAGGATGTTTACCAGATTGCCGATCTGCCTTCTCAGTTGCAGGCCGGCGATGTGGTAATGACTGCGGTGGTGGCGTTTACGCTGTCGATACTGGCGACGATTTATCCGAGCTGGCGTGCGGCGAAGGTCAATCCGGCGGAGGCGCTGCGTTATGAGTAAAAACGCGTCGACGGGCCCCGTTATTTCCTGTCGCGGTCTGCGCAAGGCTTATCGCGAGAGTGCGGATGCGGTGCCGGTGCTGCTGGGTATTGACCTCGATGTGATGCCCGGGGAGCGGATCGCCATCATCGGCGCTTCCGGTTCGGGGAAAAGCACGCTGCTGCATCTGCTCGGCGGACTGGATGCGCCGAGCGCCGGCGAAGTCAGTATTCTGGGTGAACCGCTGTCGGGGCAAACTGAAAAGCAGCGCGGCGATGTGCGCAATCGCGCGCTGGGTTTTGTTTATCAGTTTCACCACCTGCTGCCAGAGTTCAGTGCGCTGGAAAATGTGGCGATGCCGCTGATCATCCGTCGTGGGCCGCGCGCCGACGCACTGGAGGCGGCGCGCGCCATGCTGGTCGCGGTGGGGCTGGGGCACCGGCTGACCCATACGCCGGGTGAACTGTCCGGCGGCGAGCGTCAGCGTGCCGCGCTGGCGCGTGCGCTGGTGACGCGACCGGCCTGCGTGCTGGCCGATGAGCCGACCGGCAATCTCGACCGGCGCACGGCAGAATCGGTGTTTGATCTGATGCTGCAGTTGAACCGCGAAACACAAACCAGTTTTGTCATCGTCACGCATGATCCGCGCATGGCAGAGCGTGCCGACCGCATCCTTGAACTGGATGACGGAGTGTTGAAGCCGTTTACGCGCGCTTCGAGTTGAGCGTTTCCTGCCTGAGCGTTTCCATCACGCCGTTGCGCAGCAGTTCCTGATAAAGGTTTGCATCGTTCAGCGACTGCTGCAGCAGGA
>CBHTVL010000013.1:0-13023 GCA_966096475.1 uncultured Burkholderiales bacterium | reverse complement strand
GCTGATAATGCGTCACACGGTTCAAACGTGCGTCACGGCAGCGCCGCAAGGACGGTTTCGGTCGCATAGACCTTGTCGCCGACCGAAACACGCGGCGCGGCGGTCAGCGGCAGGTAAATATCGACGCGCGAACCGAAGCGGATGAACCCGAACCGGTCGCCGCGGGCAAACTGTTGCCCTTCCTTGGCGTAGCACAGGATACGCCGGGCGATCAGGCCAGCGACCTGCACGCAGGTCACGTCATGTCCGTCCGCGGTGCGCAGGCAGGTCACCGCACGCTCGTTATCCGTCGAGGCTTTGGACAGTTCGGCGTTGACGAACTTGCCCGGGAAATACAGGGTCTTGGTCACCGCACCATCGACCGGAATGCGGTTCGAATGGGCATTAAACACGTTCATGAACACGCTGATTTTCAGTGCATCGCGCTCGAGGTAGGGATCGCGCACTTTCTCCACCGAAACAATCCGGCCGTCAGCGGGTGAAATCACCGCATGGGGATCCTCAGGGATCTTGCGCTGCGGATCCCGGAAAAACTGCACCATGAACAGCACGATCAGCCACGGGAACGCAGCCGCGCCGAAACCGGCATAGGCATGGATACCGGCAGCCACAGCCAGTGCAAGGGCGATAAAAGGCCAGCCCTCGCGGGCGATGATCGGATGGGGGTATTTTTTCATCAGCAGGCGGACAGCGCCGGCCCGCGGATCCTGTGCTTAACCGCACAGACAACCCGCCGGCCGTTGCTTACGCTGGCATCAGTTTTTCGACTGATCGACCAGACGGTTTTTCTTGATCCAGGGCATCATGTCGCGCAGTTTCGCACCGACAGTCTCCACCTGGTGCGCCTGCCCGATGCGGCGCATTGCCTTCAGCGTCGGCGCGCCGGCCTTGTTCTCAAGGATGAATTCCTTGGCGAACTGGCCGGTCTGGATTTCAGTGAGTATCTTGCGCATTTCGGCGCGGGTCTCGTCGGTGACGATGCGCGGGCCGCGGGTGAAGTCGCCGTATTCGGCGGTGTTCGACACCGAGTAACGCATGTTGGCAATGCCGCCCTCGTAAATCAGGTCGACGATCAGCTTCACTTCGTGCAGACATTCGAAGTAGGCCATTTCCGGCGCGTAACCGGCTTCCACCAGGGTTTCGAAGCCGGCCTGGATCAGCGCCGACACGCCGCCGCAAAGCACGACCTGCTCGCCGAACAGATCGGTTTCGCACTCTTCACGGAACGACGTTTCGATGACGCCGGCACGCGCGGCACCGATACCTGCCGCATAGGACAGCGCAATGTCGCGCGCCTTTTTGCTGGGGTTCTGGTGAACGGCGATCAGCGCCGGCACACCGCCGCCCTGGGTGTAGGTGGAACGCACCAGATGGCCGGGGCCTTTCGGTGCAATCATGATCACGTCGAGGTCGGCACGCGGCTCGACCTGGCCGAAATGGATGTTGAAACCGTGGGCGAAAGCCAGCGTCGCACCCTTCTTGATATTGGGTTCGATCTCGTTACGGTAAACATCGGCATGATGTTCGTCCGGCAGCAGGATCATCACCAGATCCGCGCCTTTGACGGCATCGGCGACTTCCTTGACTGCGATGCCCGCTTTTTTGGCCTTGTTCCAGGAGGCGCCGTCCTTGCGCAACCCCACGGCAACCTTGGCGCCGGAGTCCTTCAGATTGTTCGCGTGTGCGTGGCCCTGTGAGCCGTAGCCGATGATGGCGACCTGTTTGCGCTTGATCAGCGAAAGGTCTGCGTCTTTATCGTAATAGATCTTCATGTTTCCCTCTGTTTGGATCGTGGATGATGATGTTTTCACACCAGCGCACGCGCTACCGCCGCGGCGCCGTGGATCGGTAAATCAAACTTTCAATACGCGGTCGCCGCGACCGATGCCCGAGGCACCGGTGCGCACCGTTTCGAGGATCGCGGCCGGGTCGATCGCCTTCAGGAAAGCGTCGAGCTTCGAGCCGGGACCGGTCAGTTCGACGGTGTAATCCTTGTCGGTCACGTCAATGATGCGGCCGCGGAAAATATCCGCCATCCGCTTCATTTCCTCGCGGTCCTTGCCGACGGCGCGCAACTTCACCAGCATCAGCTCGCGCTCGATGTGCTCGCCCTCGGACAGGTCGACCACCTTGACCACATCAACCAGCTTGTTCAGCTGCTTGTTGATCTGCTCGATGATTTCATCGGAACCGGAAGTGACGATGGTCATGCGCGACAGTGTCGCGTCTTCCGTCGGCGCAACCGTCAGTGACTCGATGTTGTAGCCGCGCGCCGAGAACAGTCCGGCCACCCGGGACAGCGCGCCCGCCTCGTTTTCCAGCAACACGGAAATGATATGTCTCATGGCGTCAGACCAGAATCATCTCGGACAGGCCCTTGCCGCCGGGCACCATCGGGAACACGTTTTCGGTCTGGTCGGTGATGAAATCCATGAACACCAGATCCTTCTTGCGGGCAAACGCCTCTTTCAGCGCCGGCTCGACATCAGCAGGCTTCTCGATGCGCATACCGACATGACCATAGGCTTCGGCAAGCTTCACGAAGTCGGGCAGCGCATCCATGTACGACTCGGAGTACCGGTTGCCGTGGAAAATCTCCTGCCACTGCCGCACCATGCCCATGTAACGGTTGTTCAGATTGATCATTTTCAGGGGCAGCCTGTATTGCTTGCAGGTCGACAGCTCCTGGATGCACATCTGGATAGAGGCTTCGCCGGTCACGCAGGCGACAGTGGCTTTCGGATGCGCCATCTGCACGCCCATCGCATAGGGCAGGCCAACACCCATCGTGCCCAGACCGCCTGAATTGATCCAGCGCCGCGGCTTGTCGAATTTGTAGAACTGCGCAGCCCACATCTGGTGCTGGCCGACGTCGGACGTCACAAATGCGTCGCCCTTGGTGACCTTGTGCAGCGTCTCGATGACGAATTGCGGCTTGATGATCTTGCTGGTCCTGTCGTATTTGAGGCAGTCACGGCCGCGCCAGAGCTCGATCTGCGACCACCACGATTTCAGCGCCTCTTTGTCGGGATTGCGGCGAGCAGCCTCAATCTGGCGGATCAGCTCCTTCAGCACATCACGAACGTTACCGACAACCGGAACATCAACCTTGACGCGTTTGGAAATCGAAGCGGGGTCGATATCGATGTGAATGATCTGCCGCGGCTCTTCGAAGAAGTGCTTGGGGTTGCCGATCACGCGATCATCAAATCGCGCCCCGACCGCCAGCAGCACATCACAGTGCTGCATGGCCATATTGGCTTCATAGGTACCGTGCATGCCGAGCATGCCGAGAAACTGCTTGTCGGACGAAGGATAACCACCCAGCCCCATCAGCGTATTGGTGCAGGGATAACCCAGCAAGCGCACCAGTTGCGCAAGTTCGGCGGACGCATTGCCGAGAATCACACCTCCGCCGGTGTAGATCATCGGGCGTTTGGCTTCCAGCAGCAGCTGAACAGCCTTCTTGATCTGCCCGGCGTGCCCCTTGACCACGGGGTTGTAGGAACGCATGGCGATCGTCTTGGGATACTCGAATTCGGTCTTGGCCGCGGTCAGGTCCTTCGGAATATCAACCACGACCGGACCGGGGCGGCCCGTCGATGCGATGTAGAACGCCTTCTTGATCGTCGTCGCAAGATCCTTGATGTCTTTCACCAGGAAATTGTGTTTGACGCAGGGCCGGGTAATACCGACCGTGTCGCACTCTTGGAAAGCGTCCTCGCCGATGGCGTAAGTGGGCACCTGCCCCGTCAGAATCACCATCGGGATCGAATCCATATAGGCCGTCGCAATGCCGGTAATCGCATTGGTGACGCCCGGTCCGGAAGTCACCAGGGCAACGCCGACCTTCTCCGTCGAACGCGCGTACGCGTCCGCGGCATGGACAGCGGCCTGCTCGTGCCGAACCAGCACGTGCTTGACCTTGTCCTGCTTGAACAGTTCGTCATACAGGAAAAGCACCGCACCGCCCGGATAACCGAACACATGCTCAATGCCTTCTTCCTGCAGGCAACGCACTACGATCTCTGCACCCGACAATTGCATGATTTTTGGCCCGCGCAGGCTGGAACGCTTTAAGCGGGTTTTCTTGCGAGAAGGAAACCCGAAACATTACCGGTCTGCGCTCTGACGGTCAAGCAAAATATCCGTTTAAACAGCAGGATAGAAGCGTTTACAACAGCGGAGCAGCGATAACTTGCCTCGGAGCGGTGTTTTGCTAAGATGCCGCGGATTAAAGGGGCTTTCTGACATATAAAACCGCCCTGCCACGTCACCAAGACGCTGGAACATAAAAAAGGCATCCAACTGGCCACATACAAGGAACTCGCGGATTTCCTGGCCGAAGTCGAGCGCAGAGCATTCAAGCAAGCGGTGTTTTCCATTCGGGATGAACACCTTGCGCTGGACATCGTGCAGGAAGCGATGCTCAAACTGTCGGAAAAATACGCGGATCGTCCGTCGACCGAGTTCCCTATGCTTTTTCAACGGATTCTGCAGAACGCCATCCGCGATTTCTTCCGCCGCCAGAAAGTCCGCTCGGCCTGGGTAACCCCCCTGGGCAGCCTGTTCGGCAGCGACAGCGACGAGGACTCCGACCCGCTGGAGGCGATGGAGGTCGAAAACGACTCCAAGGTTGCCACCCGCCCGGCTGAACAGCTGGAGCAAAAGCAAGTCCTTGATATTATTGAAAAAGCCATTGAAACCCTGCCGCTGCGTCAACGTCAGGCCTTCATGTTGCGTTACTGGGAGGAACTGGATGTCGCTGAAGCCGCCAAAGTAATGGGATGCTCGGAGGGTAGCGTGAAAACGCATTGCTCCCGGGCCACACATGCTTTGGCAATATTGCTGAAAAAACAGGGAATTGCGCTATGAACGCCCAAGAACACGAGATCGCGCAGCAAATCGTCCGCGAACTCGACCGCAGCACCCGCAGTCTCGACAACGATACCGTTGTGAAGCTGGCGATGGCTCGCGAACAGGCGCTCGCGCATTACCAGCAAGCCCCGGCAATGGGCGTTGCCGTTGCGGGACGGACGTTCACGCAAATGTTCGAACGCCCGACCTCCGGGATGCGATACGCACTCTCGCTGGCCGTTCTGATTCTGGGCCTGGCGGGCATTGTTTATTGGCAAAGCAGCAACGGGGCCGGCAGCGAAATCGCCGATCTTGATGCCCGCCTGCTGACAGACGATCTGCCCATCGATGCCTATCTCGACAAGGGCTTCGATTCATGGCTAAAACGGCAGCAGCGCTGATCATCGGGCTCTGCCTCGCGCTGCCTGTCTTCGCCGCACAGCCGTCCAAGCAAGCCGTAAAACCCGTTCGCCCGTCGTGGTCTGAACTGGCACCTGCCCAGCAGCAGGTGCTTGCGCCATTGGCACCGGAATGGACGGAAATGGATTCGGCGCAACGCAAGAAATGGGTCAGCATTGCCGATCGCTACCCGAAAATGAAACCTGCGGAGCAGGAACGCCTGCAGCAGCGCATGAAGGAGTGGGCCGCGCTGACCCCTGCCCAGCGCCAGGAAGCGCGCGAGCGCTACCAGGGCATGAAAAAACTCAATCCTGTGCAACGCCGCGAAATGGCCAAGCAATGGGACGCCTACCGCAAATCGCTGGCCCAGCCCCAGACCCAATTTGATCCGCCGGTTGGCGAACCCATCACTTCGGCACCAGGCCCCGCCGCCTCCGCAGAGCGGTAAGTGACTGCCGCTTCGGCAACACCCGGCCTTGTCAGGCGCCTGCTGTGCCTCATCTACGAAGCACTGCTGCTGACCGCGGTCATTCTGGTCGCCGGTGGCCTGGCGACCGCACTGGCGCAGACCGCCGGCATCAGCCAACCGAAAACACTGACGCGGATCGTCGTAGTCATTGCCTGTGCCGGGTACTATGCCGTCCAGTGGCAGCGCAGAGGACAGACGCTGCCGATGAAAACCTGGCGGATCCGCCTGGAAAACACATCCGGTAGTCTCATCACGCCGCGGCAAGCCCTGATGCGCATGACGCTGGCCGCCATCGGCTACCCGGCCCTGGGCATTACGATTCTGTGGTCATTGATCGACCGGGACCGGCAATTCCTGCATGACCGCCTGTCCGGCACCCGCCTGGTGACGGTTGCACCACCGGCCTGAACGGGCAACCTCTCAGCGCCGCTCCTGCCACCACATCATGCCGACGGCAAGGCTCAGAAACAGCATTGTCGGTGTCACCGCACTCGCAAACGGCGGCCAGTCATTGAGCAAGCCGAGATGCCCGAGCAGGCGGTTGAGAAAATGGAACGCCAGTCCGATCATGATGCCGGCAAAAATTTTCGCGCCGACGCCACCCTGGCGGCTCTGGAAATAGGCGAACGGCAGCGCCAGCACCATCATCACCAGCACGGCCACCGGATACAGCAGCTTGGTCCACAGCGCGATTTCGTAACGCAGGGCCTTCTGGCGGTTTTCCTTCAGGTGCTGTGAATAGGAATACAGGCTCCACGCCGACATTTTTTCCGGCTTCACCAGCAGAACATTCAGCAGGGCCGGCTCCAGAACGGATTGCCACTGCACAAAGTCGCGGAAACTCACCCGCGTATTGAGCTCATCAAAATTGGTTTGCGCCACATTGGCCATCAGCCATTGGTTGTTTCCCTCGTATTCCGCACCCTCGGCACGCCTCAGCATGCGCAGCCGGTAATCCTGATCGAACTCGTAAATGCGTATTCCCTTGAGTCCGCCCTCCGGAGTGACCTCCAGCACGTTGACGAATGAGGTTCCATCCTTGATCCACAGCCCGGAGCGGAATTCCTGGGCGACGATGCCCGAAATCGCCTGTGACCGCAGGCGCTGAGCGAACTGCTCGGCCGGCGGCGCCACAAATTCACCGACGGCAAAGGTCAGCATGCCGAACACCGTTCCCACCACGGCAATCGCCCCCACCATGCGCTGCAACGAGACACCCGACGAACGCATCACCGTGTATTCAGAACTGGCGACCAGCTGGGCCAGCGTAAACAGCGTACCGATCAGCGCGGCGATCGGAAACAGTTCATAGACATGATTGGGCGCAGAAAGCAGAACATGCAGCAGGATATGACGCAGCTGGTAACCGCCGCGCCCCAGATCCTTCATCTGCTCGACGAGATCAAAAAAAGCGAAGAGCAGCAGCAGGGCCAGAAAAACCAGCGCGGTCGACACCGCAACCTCCCTCGCGATATAACTGCGCAGCGTTCTCACCGGAACAGTCTCCAGAACGAAAACACCGACAGTCTTCGGTAAAACATCAGCGCCAGAAGCACCAGCATGCCGGCATGTACGCCCCACATGCCGGCAAAGACATTCACCCGGTCCTGCGCGATGGAAGCCTGCATGATCGACAGCACATTGCTGTAAATCATGTAAACCAGTATGGCCAGCACGATGTTCATGGAACGGCCGGCACGGGGGTTCACAAAGGACAGCGGGATCGCCAGCAGGCAGAGAATCAGTGCGCTGGCCGGAAGACCCACGCGCCACGACAGCTCACCCAGATTCCGCGGCGTCGGCTCCTGCAGCAGTTCCAGTGTGGACATTGTTTTTGTCGTCGGCGCCCGCGTCGATGCATCGGCCGTCTCGATGCGCATCGCGTAGCGTTCAAATTCAAAGATCTTGTATTCCGGAGAGCCCGGTTCGCCCTCGTAACGGCGGCCATGCTGCAACACCAGAAAACGGTCGCCGTTTTCCGCGGTTTCCTGGAAACCGCTCCGCGCAACCATCACGCCGAGCTTGCCGTGCTGCGTCGAACTGACAAACACATTAGCCACGAGATTCGACTTGCCCGGCACCTCTTCCACCAGATAAACCCGGTCGGCGCGGCGCGACTCGTGGAACACACCGGGCGTGACCTGCGCGACATCATCACGACTGTCCATCTGCCGGCGGAATTCCTCGGCTTTTTCGACAGCCCAGGGCGACAGCAACAGCGACAATATCCCGATGGTCAGCACCAGCGGCAATGCGAAAGTAAGTACCGGACGGATCCATTGCGTCAGCCCCTGCCCGCAGGAAAACCAGACCACCATTTCCGAATCCCGGTAACTGCGCGTCAGGGTCATCAATACCGCGATGAACAGCGTCACCGACAGCAGGATGGGCAGATAACCGACCAGCGTGAAGCCCAGCAGCGCCACCACGCCGGTGGAAGTGATCTGGCCGCTAGCCGCCTGCCCGAGCAGGCGCACCAGTTGGGTGGTGATTGAAATGCCGAGCAGCACGAGAAAAGTCGCCGCCGCCGAAGTGGCGAGTTCCCGGAGCAATGAGGACCGAAAAATCATGCCTGCGTTTTGCTTTTTGAAAAGAACCCGCAGATAATCAACGGCAGATGCCGGACGGTGACGAAGCGCGAAGTTTTTTGCCGCATTTCAGCACCGCCTTGCCGGTCGAAAACGGGTCCCGAACAAGAACTTTTTGGGAACCCCTGGCAACACGGACGACCGCCATTCATGTCTTTGAAAAATGCGTAATGCGCAGAGGAGTTGACGCGTGGAATTTAGCATAAAACCCCTGATCCCGGGACGCAATGCCAGCGGCTGCACTGTGGTTGGCGTATATGCCGACCGCAAACTCAGCGAAGCCGCAACGGCTCTCGACAAGGCCTCCAAAGGATACCTGCGCCGCGTCATTGACCGCGGCGACATGACGGGCGCCGCCGGCAGCAGCCTGATGCTGCACGACGTGCCGGGAATAGCCAGCACGCGCGTGCTGCTCCTCGGACTCGGCCCCAAAGCGGAATTTGCCGAGAAACAGTTCCGCCGCTGCGTCACCACGGCAATCGAAGTGCTGGCACGGACCGGCAGCGCGGATGCCGAGCTGCATGTCACCGAGCTCGCGGTCGGACGTCGCGACATCGAATGGCGCGTCATGCAAACCGCACGTGCTGCGCGCGAAGCCACCTACCGGTTCGAGCAGATGAAAAGCGCGCCCGCAAAAGAAGCGCCCGCGCTGCGCCGGGTCGTTCTGGCGGTCGCCAAAAGCGATGAAAAAAGGGCCGCGCGCGGCTTGTCCCAGGGACTCGCGCTGGCTCACGGCATCAGCCTCGCCCGCGACCTCGGCAACCTGCCGGGCAATGTCTGCACACCGGCCTACCTTGCCGAACAGGCGCGCAAGCTGGCCAAGCATTACCGCCTCAAAGTACAGGTGCTCGAACGCGCCGACATGGAAAAACTCGGCATGAACACCCTGCTCTCGGTCGCCGCCGGCAGCAGCCAGCCGCCGAAACTGATCGTGCTCGAATACCGTGCCGGTCCCAAAACCGGTGGTGCTGGTCGGCAAGGGCGTGACTTTCGACACCGGCGGCATCTCGCTGAAGCCGGCGCCGGAAATGGATGAAATGAAATACGACATGAGCGGCGCCGGCAGCGTGCTGGGCACCCTCAAGGCCGTTGCCGAAATGAAACTGCCTGTGAATGTCATCGGCATCATTCCCGCAACCGAGAACATGCCCGGCGGACGCGCGACCAAGCCCGGCGACATCGTCACCAGCATGTCCGGACTGACGGTGGAAATCCTCAACACCGATGCCGAGGGCCGGCTGATCCTCTGCGACGCGTTGACCTATGCCGAACGCTACGACCCGGCCGCAGTCATCGACATCGCCACACTGACCGGCGCCTGCGTCATTGCACTGGGTCATGTCGTCAGCGGCCTGTTCGCCAACGACGATCCGCTGGCCCGTGAGGTTCTCGCGGCCGGCGAACTGGCCGGCGACGGCGCATGGCACCTGCCGCTGCACGATGAATACCAGGATCAGCTGCGCAGCAATTTTGCCGACTTCGCCAATATCGGCGGCCGTCCTGCGGGCGCGGTGACTGCGGCATGTTTTCTGTCGCGGTTCACCAAGAAATTCAAATGGGCGCACCTGGATGTCGCCGGCACTGCCTGGAAATCCGGCAAGGACAAAGGCTCCACCGGCCGGCCAGTCCCCCTGCTGACCCAGTTCCTGGTCAATCGGGCCGGCAAACGCTGACATCACCGGCAGCCGATGACGCAAATCGATTTTTATACGCAGGTTGAGGACAAGCTCCAGACCGCCTGCAAGCTGACGGCCAAGGCGCGCAGCCTCGGCCTGCGCGTCACCCTGTTCTGTCCCGACCGGGATACGGCATCGCGTCTTGACCGGATGCTGTGGAGTGCCCCGGCCACCGGCTTCATGCCCCACTGCAGGCTGGATGACCCGCTGGCCCCGGTGACTCCGGTACTGATCGATACCACCGGTGACAATCCGCTGCATGACGAAGTGCTGATCAATCTGCACAGCGAATGGCCGGCCTGCTTCAGCCGTTTCCAGCGGCTGGCCGAAATCGTCAGCGCCGAAGATGCTGACCGCAGCGAGGCGCGGGCACGATACAAGTTCTATCGCGACCGGGGTTACGAGATCCGCACCCACGATCTCTCCGCCCAGCGCGCCGGATAAGCCCTTCGCGCCATGTCCGATCCGAATACTCCTGAAGACAACGCGCGCGATGTGCTGAACCGGGCGGACGCCCTGCTGCAGCGGCACAAAAAACCTGCAGCCCCGGCATCGCCGCAAGCCGCTGGCGGCAGCGACATCCCCGTGCTGACCGATATCGTGCTCGAAGGTGAAGTCCTGCCGAAACAGGAATCCGCTCCGAAAACGGCGTCACCGCAGCCGGAAGGCGGTGAAATCGTCTCCCGGGTGCAGGCCCAGAATATTGAACACGC
The DNA here is from genome assembly GCA_966096475.1 of uncultured Burkholderiales bacterium. GTDB lineage: Bacteria > Pseudomonadota > Gammaproteobacteria > Burkholderiales > SG8-41. The sequence continues at coordinate 2,321 of CBHTVL010000013.1, read as the reverse complement.
GGTCTATCTGAAACTGAAACGGGGACTCGACGACCAGATCGCCGGCGTCGTCCGCGAACGTTATCTGCCGGAAATCGGTGCGGCACTCGAACAGGCGCTGAGTCGAGTCACCAGCGAACTGCAGTCCGGCATCGCTGAAATGGTACGCAGCTCGGTTGCGGAAACGCTGCAATCCCAGCTCAAACAGATCCAGTTGCAACCGGCTGCCGCCGCTGAACCGGCGCAGCCCTCCGGTATAATGCCGCCCTCCTCAGCACCCCCTCCCCCGGCATCACACATGGAACTTCCGAAAAGCTTTGAGCCCGCGGCCATTGAGTCGCGCTGGTATCCGACCTGGGAAAAAAACGGCTACTTCAAAGCCGGCGCCGACCCCGAGAAAAAAGACGCCTACTGCATCCAGCTGCCGCCGCCGAATGTCACCGGCGTGCTGCACATGGGGCACGCGTTCAACCAGACCATCATGGACGGTCTGACGCGTTATCACCGGATGAATGGCAGCAACACCCTGTGGCAACCCGGAACCGACCATGCAGGCATCGCCACCGAAATGGTGGTGACGCGTCAACTGGAACAAAAAGGCGAATCACGCAACGCGCTGGGACGCGACGAATTCATCAAACGGGTCTGGGAGTGGAAGGAGCAGTCCGGCTCAACCATCACGCGGCAAATGCGTCGCCTCGGCGCCTCCTGCGACTGGGAGCGCGAGCGTTTCACGATGGATGAACCGCTGGCGAAACTGGTCACCCACACCTTCGTCAAACTCTACCGAGACGGATTGATTTACCGCGGCGTGCGCCTGTCGAACTGGGATCCGGTGCTGCACACCGTCATCTCCGATCTTGAAGTGCAATCCGAGGAGGAAGACGGCAAGCTGTGGCAGATCCGTTACCCGCTCGCCGACGGCAGCGGTCATGTGACGGTCGCCACCACCCGCCCCGAAACCATGCTCGGCGATGCCGCCGTCGCCGTACATCCCGAAGACGAGCGTTACCGCAGCCTCGTCGGCCGTCAGGTCATTCTGCCGCTGACCGGCCGCACGATTCCCGTCATCACCGACGAATACGTCGACAAGGACTTCGGCACCGGCTGCGTCAAAATCACCCCGGCGCATGACTTCAACGACTATCAGGTTGGCCAGCGCCACAACCTGCCGCAACTGAACATTTTCACGCTGGACGCGGCGATCAACGACAGCGCGCCGGAAAAATACCGCGGGCTGGACCGTTACGTCGCACGCGAAGCGATCATTGCCGATCTCAAGGCCCAGGGCCTGCTGGAATCGGAAAAGCCGCACCGCATGGTGGTACCGCGCGGCGATCGCACCGGCGTCGTCATCGAGCCGATGCTGACCAGCCAGTGGTTCGTCAAGATGGAGCCGCTTGCGAAACTGGGACTGGATGCCGTCGCCACCGGTGAAGTCAAACTGTTCCCCGATCAGTGGATCAACACCTATAACCACTGGCTAAACAACATCCAGGACTGGTGCATCTCGCGCCAGCTGTGGTGGGGCCATCGCGTGCCGGCCTGGCATGACGATGCCGGCAATATCTATGTCGCGCATGACGAAGCCGAAGCAAAAACACTCGCCGGCGGCAAGACGCTGCAACAGGACCCGGACGTGCTCGACACCTGGTTCTCGTCGCAGCTATGGTGTTTCTCCACGCTCGACTGGACACCGGAATGGCCGGCGAAATCCAATCCGGCGCTGGACCGTTACCTGCCGTCATCGGTGCTGGTCACCGGTTTCGACATCATCTTTTTCTGGGTCGCGCGCATGGTGATGATCACCAAGTACATGACCGGCAAGGTGCCGTTCCGCCATGTCTACGTGCACGGCCTGGTGCGCGATGCCGAAGGCCAGAAGATGTCCAAGTCCAAAGGCAACACGCTGGACCCGCTGGACCTGATCGACGGCATCGACATCGAAGCGCTGGTGGCCAAACGTACTTCCGGACTGATGAATCCGAAACAGGCTGAAGCCATCGCCAAACGCACGCGTGCCGAATTCCCGGACGGCATTCCCGCCTACGGCACCGACGCCCTGCGTTTCACCTTCGCCAGCCTCGCCAGCCTCGGCCGCGATATCAAGTTCGACCAGAAACGCTGCGAGGGTTACCGCAACTTCTGCAACAAGCTGTGGAATGCCACACGCTTTGTGCTGATGAACTGCGACGGCAAGGACACCGGACTGGATGCCGCAGCGCCGGTTGAGCTTTCGGTGGCCGACCGCTGGCTGATCAGCCGTCTGCAGCGCGCTGAAACTGAAGCCCAACAGGCCTATGCCGACTACCGCTTCGACAATCTTGCCCGCACCATCTATG
>CBHTVL010000012.1:0-13357 GCA_966096475.1 uncultured Burkholderiales bacterium | reverse complement strand
TACCCTCGGGCGTGCCCAAACCGGTGATGGCCAAGCTCAATGCCGAAATCGCACGCATCATCACCGCGCCGGAATCCCGCGAGCTGCTGCGCCAGCAGGGCGCTGATGCGGTGGGTGACTCGCAGTCTGAATTCACCGCCTTCTTCAACACCCAGATGAACAAGTGGGCGAAGCTGATCCGCGAGGCCGGCATCCAGCCGGAATGACGCGGCAGGGTCTGCAAAATAAAAACGTAATGATTTTCGGGGAGAATTCCGGCATGAATAAAACAACACGGAATGTCGGTCGTGCGATTACTGCGGCCTTGCTGCTGACGGTGAGTGCAGTGGCGGTGGCGCAGGTTTTTCCTTCCCGGCCGATCCGGCTGGTTGTGCCGGCGGCGCCCGGCGGCGGCACCGACATCCTGGCGCGGCTGCTGAGCCCGGAGCTGACCAAACAGTTCGGCCAGCAGATCGTCATCGAGAACCGCGCCGGCGGTGCGACCATGATCGGCACCGAGTTTGTCGCGCGTTCGGCGCCCGACGGCCACACCATGGTGATTGCCACCACGCCGCACGCAATCAATCCGACGCTGTACAAAAAAGTGCCTTTTGATCCGGTGAAGGACTTCACCATGATCAGTCAGCTCGGCCTGACCACCACCGTGCTGGTCGTGCATCCATCGCTGCCGGTCAACAACGTCAAGGAATTCATCACGCTGGCCAAGGCGCGCCCGGGTCAGCTGACCGCGGGCACCGCCGCCGGCAACTCCGCCTATCTCGCCGTGGAGATGCTGAAGTCGATGGCGAAAATCGAAGCCGTGAACATTCCGTACAAGGGTGCGGGACAGGCGCTGACCGATCTCGTCGCCGGCCATATCCAGTTCCAGGTCAACACGCTGCTGGCGGCGAAACCGTTCATCGAGAGCGGCCGGCTGCGCGCGATCGGCGTATGCAGTGCGAAGCGCTCGGATGCGCTGCCCGGTGTGCAGGCGATCGGCGAAACGCTGAAAGGGTTTGAAACCAGCGGCTGGTATGCGCTGCTCGGTCCTGCGGGCATTTCCCGCGAAACCACGCTGCGCATCCATGACGGCTTCGCCAAATCGCTGCGCCAGCCGGAAATCACCAAACGGCTGGCTGATCAGGGAGTAGAAGTCACCGCCGGCACGCCTGACGAGTTGTCAAAAGTGATGCCGCTGGAAATCAAGAAGTGGGGCGAGGTCGTCAAATCCTCGGGCGCCACGCCCGGCTGACAGCCGGCTAGAAGTCGCGGTATTTGTCGCTCTCCAGCAGGCGGATGATTTCCGCGCGCAGTTCGATGATGTCATCTTCGCGCAGCGCTTCCAGATTGCCCATCTCGCGGCGAAAGGCTTCGCGCGTCGGCGGAAACGCCAGCGCATGACCGAAGGGCTGCAGGGTGGCGCCCTGCGCACGGCCGTAGAGATGCACATGCAGCTCGGCGCGCCAGTTGCCGTTGTCCTGGTAGTTGATGCGGCCGATGGTGATGCCCTTGCGGCTGAGCACGGTTTTCATCGCCTCACCGCCGGCCATGGTCAGCTTGACCAGTTCGATCGCCTGTTCCCGCGTGAGTTGCGTGCGGTCTTCCACGGCAACTTTCGGATCGATGACGATGTGGCCGCCATCGCTGCGCGACACATGCGGCTGATCCAGCGTGCGCAACACGAAGTGCTGCGCCTCGTAAATCACCGCCATTATTTTTTCAGCGGCGGCAGCGGCAGCGGTATTCCCGGCGGCACCGGCGTGCGGTCGACATTCAGGCACATCGACACCAGCACGTAAAAGCCGTTGACCGAAATCAGGTCGACCACACCGCGTTCGCCGAAGCGGGCCACGGCACGCGCATACATCGCATCGCTGACACCCTGGGTCTGTTGCAGTTCGGACGAAAATTCATAGACCAGCGTTTCGTCGGCATCCATGCCGGCAGGCCGGCGGCCCTGCGCGATGTCCTCGGCGATTGCCGGATTCAATCCGCCTTCAAGCGCGAGCTTGTGATGGGCGACCCATTCGTATTGCGAGGTCCAGTTTCTCGCGGTGACGAGAATGGCCAGTTCATTGAGCTTGCCGGCGAGTGAACTGCGGAAACGGATTTCCTCACCGAGCTGCTGCACCAGATTGCCGATGCCCGGGCTGCGCAGCCAGACATTGAACGGTCCGCCCAGCGGGCCGGGTTTGGATGCGCCGGAGCTTGCCAGTTTGGCGCGGGGGCCGGATTTGATCGCTTCGGTCAGCGCCTGCTGTTCCGGCGTCAACTTGTCGACGGGGATCAGCGGGAAGCGGCGGTTGTCGGCGGTCGGCGCATCATTGCTCATGGAACGTCCTTGAAAAGATCAATTAAAACAAATATTTACGGGAATACTGCGGAGTGTCTCAGGTGAAATCAAGGCGGGCGTCGCGCAGCACGCCAAACAACTGCACCGGATCGCGGCGCGGAATTTCCAGCGGCGGCAGCGGTTCGGCGTTCAGTGTGGCGCGGTTGTCGCCGAGCGCTTCCATCACCGGTGCGGAGATGACGAATTCACCGGCGCGTGCGCGATGCAGCAGGCGCGTCGCAATGCTGATGCTGTCGCCGATCACCATCAGCGGCGCATTGCCGGCGATGCCGATCACCGCGTCGCCCGCATGCAGGCCCATCGCGACCGCGGCACGGATGCCGAAGTCGCGCGTCCAGGATTCTTCGATGACATCGAAATCGCGCTGGATTTCCTGCGCGGCCTGTACCGCCTGTTTTGCGCGGTCGGGCCCCATGAAAAAAGCCATCAGCGTGTCGTTCAGCACATTGTGCACGGTGCCGCCGTTGCGCTCGATGGCGCCGCGGACCAGTTCAAAAAATACTGCAGCCTGACTCAGCACCACATCCGCCTGCAGCATCGCCGAGGTGCGCGTGAAACCGCGGGTTTCCGCAAACAGGATGACTGCCGGCAGCCGTACGGGGATGGTCATCGCGGTGATCTTCGCAGCCATGCGGTCAATTTCCTGTGTGAATGCCCTGCGGGAAGTCTGTGCGGGCAGGCGGCCATTATAGCGGTGGCCGCCGCGACCGTTTTTCAGTCGAGCAGCGAGAAACCCAGACCCGGCACACCGGCAACATGCAGACTGCCTTCACGGAACTCCGGATGCGTCGCAAAGCGTGTGCGCAGCGCGGCATGTGCGCCATGCACTTCGAGCATGCCGCCGTGGGCGTGGCCGGCCATCGCCGGCAGATTGGCCGCTTCATAACCGCCGGCCCCGGTGACCGGGATGCCATGCGCTTCGGCCATCGCCAGAATGCGCAGCATCGCGCTCAGGCCGCCGCAGAAAGCTGCATTGGGTTGCAGGATGTCGAGAGCGCCGGTGGTCAGCACATCACGGAACCAGAAGGGCGACTGGATCATCTGGCCCGAGGCCAGCGGAATCGGAATCGCGCGCCGCAGTTCCGCCAGTGAAGCGATGTCATTGCCGCGCACCGGTTCTTCGAAAAATGCGATGTCGCAGTCGGCGACCAGTGTCGCCAGGCGTTTCGCCTCGGCGACGGTGTAGGCGCAGTTGGCGTCGAGCATCAGCGATGCCCGGCCGATGGCGGCGCGCACGGCGCGGATGCGCTGGGCATCCTCGGTAATGCTGCGGCCGGCGCCGACGAGGATTTTGACGCCGTGAAAACCCGTGGTGAGGGCGGTGGTGCAGGCATGGATCAGTTCGGTTTCGGTGAAGGCAGGCAGTCCGACGGTGGCATAGGCGGGTACCGCGTTTCGCGCACCGCCGATCAGCCGTGCGACGGGCTGATTGAGCAGCTTGCCCTTGATGTCCCACAAGGCAAGGTCCAGTGCTGACATTGCCGACACGAACACACCGGTGGACTGCCGCGGATTGAATTTTTTTGCCAGCGTCAGGGTGACGGCTTCGATGTCGAGCGGGTCGAGTCCTTTGACGGTTTCCGCAAAACCGCCGTTGAGCAGATGCGCGACCTCCGCCGACAGAAACCGGCCGGTGACGCCACAGCCGCTGACGCCGTCACCGGTGGTCACCTTGCAACGCACATAGGTCAGGCTTTCCTGGCCGGCATAAGCGTCGGCGGCACGCTCGGGCTTGATGTGTTCGACGGCGGCCTGGATGCTGGTGATCATCATGAAAATCCGTTGTTGGCGACAGAGGCAGGAGTTTACCCGTCTGCAGACCCCGGGGTAATGCCGGTTATGGCGGCGATGGCAAAAGTGCAGGGCTGCGGAGCACGATCGCGGGACTTGTTTATACTGTTGCGGCAGCAGCAGGGTACGGGCACTCCGGCGCAAATTAAAACCACGATAAGCGGTGATTTCGGCAACAGGGTGAAGTGATTGTCGGCACAAAAAAATGAAGCCGTGGCCGGCGAATACGCCACATCGGGCCGATCCGCGCTACATACCCTGATGGGGGATGTTTCAGGCGGATTCGCCGCAACCCTGATTGCGATCCCGCATGCCATGGGCCTCGGCCTGCTTGCCTTCGCCGCCCTCGGTCCGTCGTGGGCACCGGTCGGCGTGGTGGCCGGTCTGCTGTCGGTGGTCGTCGGCAGTTTTATTGCCGGCGTCATTCCTTCAGGCACCTGCATGATGATGGGCACCCGGACCTCGGTGACCATGGTTTTTGCCGGCATTCTGGCGGCGCTGGTGGCACACCCGCAATTGCAGACGCCTCAGGGACCCGACGTACCACTGGCCCTGACGCTGGCCTTTATCGCGGTGTTCCTGTCGGGACTGTTCCAGCTGGGCTTCGGTGCACTGCGGCTCGGACGCGCCATCAAATTCGTGCCGTACCCGGTGATCGCGGGTTTCATGAACGGCATTGCCATCCTGATGATTGTTTCGCAGATCGGACCGATGCTCGGCACCGACCCCGGACTTTCGATGTTGCAATTGACGGATCATGCCGCTGACATTCATCCCTCCAGCCTGCTGATTACCGTCGTTGTCGTCGCAGTGATTTTTCTTGCCCCGCGCGTCACCCGCAAGTTGCCGGTGCTGCTGTGCGGGTTGCTGGCCGGCATGCTGCTGCATTTCCTGATCAGCCGGCTGGCCCCGGGTGCGGTCGGGCCGCTGGTCGGTGAACTGCCGGGCACCGATTTTGCGCCGCGCGAGCTGGTCTCCATGCTCCACCTCAGCGCGCGCAACGACTTCAGCGAATGGCTGGCCTTCCTGTTGCCCAGCGCACTGCTGCTGGCGGCGGTATCGGCGCTTGATGGTTTGCTCGCGGCCGTGGTCATTGATCCGGTGACACGCAGCAGGCACCACAGTGACCGCCTGCTCAAGGCGCAGGGTGCTGCCGCAGCACTGGCCGCTGCTTTCGGCGCAGTGCCGCCGGCCGCCAGTACGCACACACGCGCCGCCGGTTATCTGGGCGGCGGCCGCTCGTCGCGCTGCGCGCTGTTTCACGCGCTGTTCATGCTGTTGTCGCTGTTCATGTTCGGAACGTTGATCGGGCAGGTGCCGGTGGCGGCGCTGGCTGGGGTCATCATTTATGTCGCGCTGACGCTGGTGGACCGCTGGACGCGGGATCTGGTCGGGCGGCTGGGCGCTGAAGGCGCCGACCGGCGTGAAATCCTGCTCAACCTGGCAGTAGTGCTGGGCGTCACGCTGTCGATGCTGGTGCTGAACCTGATGACGGCATTTGCCGTCGGGGTTGCCGCGGCGATCTTCCTGCTGCTGGTCAAGTTGAGCGGATCACCGGTGCGCCGGGTGCTGGACGGGACAGTCCGTGCGTCGTTGAAGGTGCGCAGCGACAATGAGCGCGCAATGCTGCGCCCGCTGGGCCGGCAGATCCGCATTTTCGAACTTGAAGGTGCGATTTTCTTCGGCACTGCCGACCGTTTGCAGATGGATGTTGAAAACCTGCCGGATGACGTGCGTTACGTCATTCTCGATTTCAGGCGGGTCACAGAAGTCGATGCCAGCGGTGCGCGGGCACTGGAAACCATCCGTCATACCGCAGCCGCCCGCGGCATGTTCCTGTTGCTGAGCCATGTTCAGGAAGGTGAGGGCAGCGGACGGTATCTGCGTGCGCTGGGCATTACGGCAACCATTTCCGCAGAATTCTGGTTTTCCGATCTCGACCGTGCACTGGAGTGGGTGGAAGACCGGATGCTCGAACGGGACCGTTTCGAAGACGCGCCGGAACTCGGTCTCCGCGACATGGCGCTGTTTACCGGGCTCGATGACAACGAAATGACCACGCTCGGTGACCTGCTGCAGCGGCAGGAGCTGGGACATGGCGATGTGGTGTTCCGCGAGGGCGACGCCGGTGACCGGGTTTACCTGATTGCCCGCGGCTCGGTCAGCATCAAGGTTCAACTCAGCGGCGAAAATCGTGCGCGCCGGCTGGCGACCTTTGTGCCTGGCGTGTTTTTCGGCGAGATGACCATGCTTGAAGGCGGCTGCCGCTCGGCAGATGCTTTTGCCAAGGGCGCCCAGGTCGTACTGTATTCGCTCAGCGCAGAAGACCTGGCGCGCATCATGCGCGACCATCCGCAGCTGGGCATCAAGCTGTACCGCAATCTCAGTCGCGAACTGGCGACGCGGTTGCGTATCACCAGCGGTGCGCTGCGCGCCCTGGAGTAAAGGCGCGGCGCAGGTGCGGCAGGGCTGCCGACAGCGTAAAATTGCGGGGATGAACTTCAATCATTTCCGGAACAACATGAATCCCGAGAACCTGATTCGCAAGGCACTGCTGACGATGGTTTGCATGGTGCCCGTCATCAACGGCATCGCGCACGCTGCGGCGACCGAAGACCCGGCCAAATACCCGAGCAAGGCCATCCGTTTCATCGTGCCCTTCCCGCCCGGCGGCGGCAACGACACCATTGCGCGTCTTGTCGGCCAGCAGATGTCCACAGCTTTCGGTCAGCAGGTCGCGATTGACAACCGCCCGGGCGCAGCCGGTGCACTGGGTGCGCAGATTGCCGCTGCGGCACCGGCCGACGGTTACACGATTTTTCTCGCAGGCGTGGGCAGCCATGGTCTTAATCCCAACCTGACCAAAAAACCGCTGTATGACCCGGTCAGGGATTTTGACGCGGTCAGCCTGATTGCATCGGCGCCGCTGCTGGTGGTAGTCCATCCTTCCTTGCCGGCGAAATCGGTGAAGGATCTGGTTGCACTGGCGAAAGCCAAGCCGGGTGCGATCAACTATGCCTCCAACGGCACCGGCGGTTCATCGCATATGGCGGTGGAACTGTTCGACATGATGGCCGGTACCAGGATGGCGCATATCCCTTACAAAGGACTGGCGCCGGCGCTGACCGAATTGATGTCGGGTGAGGTGCAGGTCATGTTCTCCAGTGCAGTGGCGATGATGCCGCAGGTCAAGGCGGGCCGGCTGCGCGCGATTGCGATGACCGGCAGCAAACGCTCGGCGGCGATTCCCGACATTCCGACGGTCGCGGAATCCGGCTTGAAAGGTTACGAAACCGGATCCTGGTACGGCGTGGCCGCGCCGGCCGGAACACCGAAATACGCGATCGACAAACTGAGCGCGGAAATCATCCGCATCACCAAATCGCCGCAGATCACCAACAAGCTGGTGGAAGAGGCGGTGATTCCCGTGGGCAGTACGCCCGCCGAATTCTCGGTCTATATCAAGTCCGAGATCGCACGCTGGGGCAAGGTCATCAAGCAGGCGAAGATCGAGCCGACTTAAGCGCTTGTATCAAGGCCGACGGTGTTGATCCGGAAATTACTGCAGCGACGGATCCGGTTCGTCGTCCCGGATGGTGGCCAATGCCATCGCCAGCACTTCCAGTCCGTCGGCGACACGGTCGGCCTGTTCTTCGGTCAGACCCTTGCTTTCCAGCAGGTCGATGTTTTCGTCGAGAGGCAGCGCGCCGTGCAGTCGCTGGAAATGCGCGACCTGCAGCGCCAGCAGCCGCGCTGCGGTGACCAGTGCGTCGCGGGAGGCGTCGTTGATCATCCTGTCGGTCAGCGTCGTCAGTTTGGAGAGTCGTCCGTATCCGGTGAGGTCGAGCATGATGAGGTTCCTGTTGGTATGTGCGGCGCTGGCTTGGTTGCCGTCCGCGGGTATGGCACAGACTGTAGTCCCCGGCGCGAACGCCGTCCATGATGCAGGCCGGATGAACGCAAAAATGGACAGTTTTTTCAAAACCCTGCAGCGTCCCGCCTCGCCCAACCACTGGTTGGCGGCGCCGGCGGATTACGCCATCAAGCCTGACGCCGTAACGCCCGTTTTTGCCGTGCCGGCCGCTGCTTTGCATGCGGCCTTCAAAACGCTGGTGCAGCAGACCGGCGGAGCCGCCATCGAGGCGGAAACCGTCGATGGACTGCATGTTGTATTCACTTCTGCGGTGTTCAGCTTCAAGGATGATGTGCGTGTGCAGATCATTGCCTTGTCACCGCAGCAATCGACGCTGGTCCTGTATTCGGCGTCCCGCGTGGGATACTGGGACCTGGGCGCCAACCGGCGGCGAGTTGAAGACTGGCTGGCCCGCCTGCAGAACACGCTGTCCGCTTCAACGTTCTCCACATCAAAACCGTAGTTCAGGGTGTCGCCGCGGGCGCGGCGAGGCACCGGCACGATTCATTACCGCGTCCTACAAACCGGCTGAGTACCTCATGCAAACCGAAAGTTTTATCCCGGGCAAGGATGCCTCGCTCGAATCCACCATTGCCACGATGCAGGCCAAACTGGCGGCCCGCAGCTTTCATCTCGACGAATCCTCCTGGCTCAATCCGGTTGAATCGATCTGGTCGGTCCATGTCCGTGACCGTGAATGTCCGATGCTCTTTGCCAACGGCAAGGGCGCGACACAGCTGGCTGCGCGCGCCAGCGCACTGGGCGAATTTTTTGAACGCCTCGGCACCCATTATTTCTGGACCCACTTTCATCTCGGCGCGACCCGCGCCAATGCGCCCTTCGTGCATTACCCGCAGGAGCGCTGGTTTGCGCCGACCGATGACGGCCACTGGCCGAAAGAGTTGCTGAATCCCGAACTGCACGCGTTCTATAACCCGGACAGCGATATCGACGGCGAAGTGCTGGTCGATCTCAATTCCGGCAATGTCGAGCGGGGCATCTGCGCGCTGCCTTACCAACGGCTGAGTGACGGCGCTGAAACCTGGATCCCCGTCAACATCATCGGCAATCTCTATGTCAGCAACGGCATGGCCGCCGGCAACACGCCGATGGAAGCGCGCGCGCAGGCGCTGTCGGAGATTTTCGAGCGCCACATCAAATACCGCATCATCCGCGAAGGCCTGTGCCTGCCCGAGGTGCCGGAGTCCGTCATTGCGCGTTATCCCGGTATTGCCGCCGGCATCAAGGGCCTGCGCGCCGCCGGTTTCGGCATTCTGGTGCGTGACGCCTCGCTGGGCGGCCGTTACCCGGTGATGAACGTGACGCTGCTGCACCCGAAGGATCAGGGCGTGTTCGCCAGTTTCGGCGCGCATCCGCGTTTCGAGATCGCACTGGAACGTGCGCTGACCGAATTGTTGCAGGGCCGTGCGCTGGACGCGCTGGGCAGTTTTCCCGAAGCCGGTTTCGACATGGAGGAAATCCAGCTCGCCTCCAATCTCGAAATCCATTTTGTCGATTCCAGCGGCGTGATCAGCTGGAATTTCCTCGGCGACACGCCCGATCATCCCTTCGTTGACTGGAATTTCAGTAATACCACGGCTGAAGACTATCAATGGCTCTGCGATTGCATCAAAAACGAAGGCCATGAAATCTATGTTTCGGATTTTGCCGAGCAGGGCGCTTACAGCTGCCGCATCCTGGTGCCGGGCATGTCGGAGATTTATCCGGTGGAAGACCTCGCCTGGGAAAACAACAGCATCGGCAACCGCATCCGCCCGTCGCTGGTGAAACTGCCGGATCTCAGCGACGAAGAATCGCGGGCCCTGCTCGACGACCTGCAGACGATGAATCTCAATGACGAACGGCCGCTGTGGGAAATCCTCGGCCTTGCGGTGCCGCTGGATACGGTGTGGAAGGAATTGCGCATCGGCGAACTGAAAACGCTGCTGGCACTGGCCATCGGTGACGAAGAAGCGGTGCGCGAGGGCTGCGACTGGGTGCGTCATTTCCGCGAAATGAATCCGGCCCGGCATCTGGTCTATCGCTGTATCGAAAGCCTGCTCAACCTGGAAGATACCAATAACTACCGCCGTTCCCTGACGCTGCTCTATGGCGCGGAAACCCTGCGTCAGGCGCAGGCGCTGCTGGACCGCAGTGAAAAGTTCTTCGGGCTTGATACCCTGGGCGAAGACATGCAGGGCAGCGCCATGCACCAGACTCTGCTCAAGGCCTATGACAAGCTGTTTGCCGCAGCGTAATCTTGCCGTTGCAGGAGGTTGGCATGGCACAGAAGAATGACCGGCTGGATCAGGTGATCCTCGAGGCGCGTCGCGCAGCCGACAAGCGCGACGCCGGTTATCGCTCGCAGGCGCTGAAGCTTTATCCCTGGGTCTGCGGGCGTTGCGCCCGCACGTTTACCCATGCCAACCTGCAGCTGCTGGAAGTCCATCATAAAAACGGCAATCACAACGATAATCCGCCGGATGGCAGCAACTGGGAGCTGCTCTGCACTTATTGCCACGAACACGAGCATTCCAAGATCAAGGATGGTGCCGGGCGCACGGCGGTGGCGGATACATTGCCGGCAGCGACCTTTAACCCGTTTGCGGAACTGAAGGCGAAGCTCGACGCCAAAAAGCAGGGCGGCGGGAAATAACGCGGCACCGTTCAGTCCGGCAGTTGATAACCCAGTTCACGGAACAGGCGCACGCAGGCGTCGACGGCGGCAGCATCGTACAGCCGGCCTTTGCCGCTGATGATTTCCTCCAACGCGCGGTCAATGCCCAGCGCCGGCCGGTAAGGACGGTGCGAACACATGGCTTCAACGACATCGGCGACGGCCATGATGCGCGCTTCCAGCAGAATTTCCTGCGCCTTGATGCCATTCGGGTAGCCGCTGCCGTCGAGGCGTTCGTGGTGCTGCAGGGCGACCTCGGCGACCGGCCAGGGGAATTCCACTTGTTTCAGAACGTCATAGCCGGTCAGCGTGTGCTGCTTGATCAGTTCGAATTCTGCGGACAGGAGGCGGGCGGGTCTGGCAACGATTTCAGCGGGTACGCTGATGGTGCCGATGTCATGCAGGTAGCCGGCGACGCGCATGCCTTCCTGCCGGTGTTCATCGAATCCGAGTTGTGCGCTGATCGCGGCGGCGAGTTCGCCGGCGCGGCGCTGGTGGCCGGCATTGAAGGGATCGCGCAGCTCGCCGAGATTGGTGGCGATCTGCACGGCGCCCATGAATACTCTTTCCAGCTGCGCGATATAACGTTCCTGGGTGACCCGGTTGTTTTCCTCGGCCTGCATGCGTTGCGAGACGGCGTCATCAATCAGACCGCGGGCGGTGGCAATTTCGGTAATCGTCGTGATCGACTTGTCCCCGGCCGGCGGTTTCTCGATCAGCGCGCCGACAGCAGAGCGCAGGCGCCGGCTGGCATGCGCGCCGCCAATGATGCCGATCAGCGCGGCTACGATCACCATGATGGCCAGAATAAACGCCGATTTCACGATCGGCGACTGGTGTGCCGAATCGGGTATTTCCAGAACGAGGGTCCACGGCGCTTCAGTGGTTTTTGCGGAATAACTTTGCGCGCCGCCGGTTTCCAGTGCTTTGATGGTTTGCGGGGAGGCCTTGCGTGCAATCAGTTCACCGGTACTGTCGCGGATGGCGATGGACCAGTCTTCAGGCAGTGCAATTTCGTCGAGGCGGGACCGCATCAATGCGGCATCCAGAGTGGCGAGCAGTACAAAGGCGTCTTTTTTGCCGTGATTGACCGGCACCGCGATGGCCACCAGCGGCTCTCTGGCGATCGGGCCGAAAAAAAGATCGCCTACTGCAGGTTGGCCGGTGCGCAGCGCCTGCGGCACAGCCGCATTGCCGCCCGGTTGCGGCAGGCGCGGCAGGGGAGAACCTTCGGGCAGCCGGGTATTGAACACCATGTTCATTTTGGTGTCGGCAAGAATTACATGCGCCTCAAAGCTTTTCTGGTAAGCCTGTGCGGATTCGTAAAAATGCCGGTTCTGCCAGGGGTCCATGCCGGCATTTGCCGTTGCCATCAGGTTCAGACCGCGGATGCGCGAACTCAGCAGCCGGTCGGTTGCGATGGCGGCGTTTTTGACAAGATTGGAAGCTTCGCTGTCCGTGCGCGCGTGAATGTTGCGGACATGGTCGAAAGCCAGATATGCCGACAGCAGGATCAGCGGCAATACGCACAGCCAGATCAACCGGGTCAGAAAGCGGTTTAACGGCATTGGATTTTTCCATCGGGCCCGGGCCCATGTTTTCAAGGGAAAAGAGTGGTTGAAAACTCTTTGTCAATTCCATGATACGTCGCTCATGGCCCGGCACAAGGGTTTTGCGCAAATAAAGCGCAATGAAATAAAGGTGTCCGTCAAATGCGGTTTTACATTGCGCTGGGATAGAAGGCTGCGCAGCCATCAATGCAGTCATAAAAAAACCGGGCCAAAGCCCGGCTTGTCTGGCAGATACCCGTGTCAGGGGTAGGCGTTCTCCGGGCGGCCCTGGGTCAGGAAGTGGTAGTAACTGCTGATGAACAGGTTCATCCGGTAGTAATTGCGCACATCGCGGTAATTCTCGAACTTGACGTTCTTGATGATGTCATCGCGGCTCATGCCTTTGGCCACGGCATCGCGCATGCCGCGGTCAAAGTCCTCGAGCATTTTGGCTTCGTGCAGCACATCGGCCTTGGCGCCGATGTCGCCGTGGCCGCCGAGGTAGATGTCAACGTTCATCGCTGCCAGCTTGCGCAGGATATCGACCCATTGCGACATCGACGGCGTGAATGAGGGATTCGGCCAGCTGTTCTTGGAGAAGGGGCCGCCGGCGAAAATCACTTTTTCTTTCGGGAAACGCACAAAGGTGTCGCCGGGATTCTGGCCGGCGCCCATGTACAGCAGTTCCACCGTGCGTCCGCCGAGATTGAGTGTCAGGTTCGAATCGAAGGTGACGTCGGGCAGCACCAGCGTGACTTCCTTCGGATCGTAACCGCGCTGCTTGAAATAACCCTGCCGGCGCTTCTGCTCCAGGCCGTAGTGCATTTTCATCATGCCTGCGGTGTCGTTGTGGGCGATGAAGGTCGCGCCCTCGCGCTTGAATACCGAGTTGCCGAAATAGTGATCGCCGTGGGCATGGGTGTTGACTACCCAGCGGATCGGCTTGTCGGTGGTTTTGCGGATGGCTGCGAGCAGTTCTTCGGCGCGCCGCGGATGCTGGCGCGTATCGATGACCAGCACGCCGGCATCGGTGACCAGCCAGGCAGTGTTGGATTCTTCGTGGTGATACTGGACGAACAGGCCCGGCGCGACTT
>CBHTVL010000011.1:0-13754 GCA_966096475.1 uncultured Burkholderiales bacterium | reverse complement strand
CCGTTTATTTCCCGTACACACCGATCCGCATCGCACTGCTGCCGAGCGACCGCGCCATACTGCACGACCGTATTGCGCTGCGTTTCGAAAAAATGCTCGACGACGGCTTGGTCGAAGAGCTTCGCGCACTGCGCGACGAATACGCGCTGGAACCGGATATGCCCTCAATGCGCTGCGTCGGTTACCGCCAGGCCTGGGATTTCCTCGGTGACCGCATCAGCCGCGCCGAACTGCTGGAACAGGGCATCGCCGCGACCCGCCAGTTGGCGAAACGGCAACTGACCTGGCTGCGCTCAACAGAAAACCTGACCGAATTCGACTGCCTGACCGAAAACGTCGGTGACCTGGTGCTGGAATACATACGGCAGGAACTTGAAGCCATGGTCATCGACAGCGAATCCTGAATCCGGGGGAACTGGAATGCCCTACGCCATCGCAAGAGACGGCATCCGCCTGCATTACGAACAAGCCGGCAAGGGCACACCGCTGATTTTTGTGCACGAGTTTTCCGGCGACTCGCGCAGTTGGGAAGCGCAGATGCGCTTTTTCGCCCGGCGTTACCGCTGCATCGTATTTAATGCCCGCGGTTATCCGCCATCCGACGTGCCGAAGGCAAGGACAAAATATTCCTGGCGCATCGCCGTCGACGACATCGCCGATGTGCTGCGCCACCTCGGAATACGCAAGGCGCATGTCGTCGGCTGTTCGATGGGCGCCTATTCAGCACTGCAATTCGGTATCCGCTATCCGGCCATGGCCCTGTCGGTAACGACACTGGGCGCCGGCGCCGGTTCCGACCCTGCAACGCGCAAGGCTTTCCTGAAAACCACTGAAGCCCATGCGAAGCTGTTTGAAACTGCCGGGACGGCTGCGGCACTGAAGCAACGGGGCATTTCCGCGGCGCGCGGTCCGCAGATGATCAAGGACCCCCGCGGTTTCGCCGAATTCCGGCGCATTCTCGAAAGCCATTCCGGCATCGGCCTCGCCGGCGTATTACGCGGTGTGCAGGCC
Source organism: uncultured Burkholderiales bacterium (assembly GCA_966096475.1). GTDB lineage: Bacteria > Pseudomonadota > Gammaproteobacteria > Burkholderiales > SG8-41. The sequence goes on along the minus strand of CBHTVL010000011.1, from coordinate 12,743 downwards.
ACACGCCCGCCGGTTTATGACCTCGAAACCGGATTGCGGAAATTCCGTCCGCCGCTGCTGGTGATGTGCGGCGATGAAGATGACAGCAGCATCGGACCGGCGCTGTTCATCAAACGCGTCTGCCGCAATGCCCGGCTTTGGATATGCCCGGCCTCGGGACATACGCTGAACACCGAGGAACCGGAACTGTTCAACCGCAACCTGCTGGATTTCCTGACCCTGGTCGACAGCGGGCGCTGGACGCCCCGCGACCCGCGATCGGTCAGCAAATCCGCCTGAAGGCGGTCGCAGCCTTATTTGCGGCCGGTGTTGCGCAGGCGGGTGGCCAGCGCGCGAAGCAGTGACACGCCAAACGCCGGATTGGTCTTGATCAGCGTCAGGAAGTCATTGCGGTTGATCGACATCAGGTTGCAGTCGGAAGCCGCCGCCGCACTGGCCGCACGTTTGGACTGATCCACGAGCGCCATCTCGCCGAACACGCCGCCCGCCTTGACTACTTCGATGATCTTCTCGCCGGAGGTGATGCGTACGGCACCGTCCATCACCACATACATGAAAATACCGGCCTCGCCCTCGCGCATGATGACCGCATTCTTGGGCTGGAAGGCCGGCGGCCGTGCAGGAAAGTTTGAAGTCAGGTCTTTCAGCAAGGCATCATCGAATACCGCGCCCGAAGACGGGATGGTTTCGACGACACCGGAAGGCTGCCCCTTGCCGAGCATCTGCATCGCCAGGGCCAGGCGCAGACGCTTGATCAGGATCGCCAGCAGCATCAACGCAAAATCCGGCGCTTTCTGGATTGCCGACGAAAAATTCGCGGCATCCATTTCAATGACTTCACAGGCCGATCGCGCCGTCGCCGTCGCGCTGCGCGGCGCGCCGGTCAGCACCGACATCTCGCCCAGCACCTCACCCGCCCTGATCACATCCAGCGGTTTGCCGCCGCACGTCAGCGCAATTTCGCCGCTGTTCAGGAAATACATGCTTTTGCCGGCCGCATTCTCGGCGAACAGCGGACTGCCCGCCGCCACGGCCTTCGGCTTGCCGTTGGCATGGAAAAACAGCCTCGCCACATTGGCGTTGTAGACCTCGCTTTGCGCGGGCCGGGTGAAATCGAAATCATCCATGGGATGGGCCTCTCTCGTTGGCTGCAAAGCAGCTGTTTTATCGAATCACCGGGTACTCTGCCCGGCCATAATCCTCACTCAAGGAAACTTATAGGCAGCAATCTGCAGCGCGTCAAGCCGGCAAACCGTTCAGCCGCTGCGCTTGACGCGAACACCTGCCCAGCCCCGGGCCAGCGTCACCTTGAGTTCCTGTTCATCCGTCAATTGCGCGCTGTCGCGGACAATCGCGCCATCGGCGGTTTCGGTGATGCTGTAACCGCGATCCAGGACGCGTTCCGGGCTCAGATGCAGCAGATGCGACTGCGCACCGTGGACCCGTTCACCGGCTGCCGTCATGCTGCTGCGCATCGCGGCCTGCAGGCGGCGAAGCAGTTCCTGCTGTTGCAACAACAGGGCCCCGGTGTCCGGCGCTGATCCGCGCAGACGCTGCGCGGTGTCGCGCAACTGCCATAAATGCCCGTCAGCACCGCGTTGCCAGGCGCCGCGCAAACGCGTCGCCAGATGCTGCAGATGGTTCTGCTGATTGCGGATACGCTCGCCCGGATGGGTCAGTCGCCGCGACAGAAAATCCAGGCGCTGCATGCGATCCTCGATGTCGCGCTGGAACACGCGCACCAGTTGCTGCCCGGCAAAGGCCACATCACGACGCAACTGTTCGCCGTCGGGACTGACCAGCTCAGCCGCCGCCGTCGGTGTCGGTGCGCGCATGTCAGCGGCGAAATCGGCAATCGTGAAATCGGTTTCATGTCCGACGCCGCTCACCACAGGAACCGGACAGGCGCGGATGGCCCGTGCCACAACCTCTTCGTTGTAAGCCCACAGATCCTCAATACTGCCGCCGCCGCGACAAACGATCAGCACATCGCATTCGGCGCGCTCGCCGGCCAAACCGATGGCTTCGGCGATTTTTGCACCGGCGCCTTCGCCCTGCACCGGCGTCGGATAAATAATGACCCGGATACCCGGCATGCGGCGGCGTAAGGCGGTAATGACATCGCGCAGCGCCGCTGCCTGCGGTGAAGTAACGACACCGACCGTACTCGGGAAGGATGGCAGTTCGCGCTTCAGTGCCGGATCAAAAAGGCCTTCCTGCTCCAGCTTGGCCTTCAGTTTCTCGAAGGCGGCATACAGCGCGCCGAGACCGGCCCGGCGCATTGCATCGACCGCCAGCTGGAATTTGCCGCGCGCTTCGTACACCGTTGCCGTCGCACGCACTTCGACCTGCATGCCGTTCTGCGGCTGCCAGTCGAGATATTGCGCCTTGTGACGGAACATCACCGCATCGACCTGCGCGGCCTCGTCCTTCAGCGTGAAATAGCAGTGCCCGCTGTCATAACGCTTGAAATTGGAAATCTCGCCGGCCACCCAGACCAGGGGCACGCCGCGCTCCACCGCAGTGCGCGCGAGGCGATTGAGTTCGGCCACGGAAATGACCGTCTGTTGGGTCGCCTGCTCAAAAAGGTTCGACATGCCGGCATTGTACGCGGGCCGGCGCCCGACCGGTTCATTCTGCGCGAGCCCCCGAATCACGCACCGCCTGTTGCCAACGCGCCACTTCCGCACGCAATACGCCTGCAAATTGAACGGGGGCAGTACCCAGCGGCTCGGCGCCGCTGGCGAGCAGCTTCTGACGCAGTTCCTCGGATTGCAGCGCCTGAACCGCCGCGGTATGCAGCCGGTTGACCGCGGCCGACGGCGTGCGCGCCGGTGCGATGAGTCCGTACCAGCCCAGCACCTCGTAACCGGGCACGGCATCGCGAATCACCGGCACTTCGGGCGCCAGCGCACTGCGCTGTGCGCTGCTGATGCCGAGTGCACGCAGCTTGCCCGACTTGACCAGCGGCAATGCCGCCGGCACCGCGGAGAACACCACTTCCAGACGCCCCGCCATCAGATCCGCGAGCGCGGGCGTCACGCCCTTATATGGCACATGGGTCATCCGCACCCCGGCCATGCTGCAGAACACTTCCGTCGCCAGATGGGGTGGTGAACCGCTGCCGCCCGAACCGTAATTGACGGCCGCCGGGCGCTGCCTGGCGACGGCAATCAATTCGCCGACCGATTTAGCGGAAAAACCCGGATGCACCACCAGCAGATAAGGCGTTGCCGCCAACTGGCTGATCGCAGAAAAATCGCGCAGCAGATCGTAATTGAGCTTCGAATACAGGCTCATGCCGATGGCATGGTTGGCGGTCGCCATCAGCAGCGTATAGCCGTCGGCCGCGGCATGCGCCGCCAACTCCCCGCCGATATTGCCGCCCGCGCCGGTGCGATTGTCGACAACAACGGACTGACCGAGGGTGGCGGTCAACGAAGGACCGAAAAGACGCGCAATCACGTCAGGCCCGGAACCCGGCGCACTGGATACGATGATGCGTATCGGACGCAATGGAAAAGTATCGGCGCCATATGCCTGCGGCATCAGCACGACTGGACTAAGAACTGTTGCCAGAACGGCGGCCGGAAACCATCTCCCCATTGCAATGCGTCGCAAATGTCCGCTCATCAACTCTCCTCCGCCAGACCATGATCAATTAAGACCTGCCAAGCCCTTGCCGCGCGCCGCGGACTGTTTCGTCCGTCTGTTTGCGCCTGCCGCAAGCCCATCCAATCCAATTCAATTCGCCGCGCGCCGCACCTCGCCACCGTTGATCATGAACACTTCACCGCTGATCCAGCGGGCGTGCGGACCACAGAGATAACGCACCAGCTCCGCAACCTCTTCGGGCGTGCCGGGACGTTTGATCGGAATCGTCGACAGGCGTTTTTCCCAGCGCCCGTCTTCGCGCAGCATGTCGATACGCGAAGTATCCAGAAATCCTGGCGCAATCACGTTCGCGGTGATGCCCGCAGGTCCCAGCTCATCAGCCAGTGATGACGTCAGTGCATGCACGCCCGCCTTGGAGGCCGCATAGGCAGCGAAATTGACCGGCGCCTTGATCGCCGCGCCGGAAGAAATGCTGACAATGCTGCCGCCCTGTCCCTGCTTCAGCATCTGCCGGGCGGCGTATTTGGAACAGAACATCGCGCCGTTCAGATTGACTTCGACGATGCGCTGCCACAGATCATCATCCAGCTCCTGAACCGGCACGCGGTCACGGGTACGCGGGTAGGCGGCGTTGTTGACCAGAATATCCAGACGGTCTAGTCCGGCAACCGCCTCGTCGATCATGCGCCGCACATCGTCGGCTTTGCTGACATCGCCGTAAACGCCCAGCGCACGCCGCCCGAGGGAACGGATCTCATCCACCACGCCGGGCAGACCGCGCCATCCGTTCTGCAATTCCTCCTCGGTCAGACTGCCTTTAGCACTGGCGCCCGTTACCACAACGTCGGCGCCGGCCTTGGCCAGACATAACGCGATCGCCCGGCCTAATCCACGCTGTCGCGTAGCGCCGGTAACAACGGCCACCTTGCCTGCAAGCTCAACGTCACTCATGCCTTTCTCCTGATCAATATCGTCACCCCCCGGCGGCCAGTCCACGGGAGCGGCGCCAGGCCTCGTCATGCGCACGCAGACGCGGCATCAAATCAAGCAACGAACGGTAATCGCCGTTGCTGCAGTCATTGCCGGTGTTTTTGATGTAACGCTGCAGCGATCCGTCATCCGAAACAGGCCGGTGCCGGTTGTTGGTGCTGATCAGCGAATAGGAAAGCTGGCCATGGTCCTGCGGCACAAGGTAAATCGTCAGCGCATCTTCGCTGTCGTCGATGAACCGCGTCGTGCCGAGCACCGCAGTATCCCCGTTGCGGCAGTTCAGCGTCACGATGCCCCTGGCAAGCAGTTTCTCGTTGTCTGCAATGCGCCGCGGCACTACGGCGTCTTTCTCCGCTTGCATCTCCAGATTGCCCTGGATCGTGAGGCCAATGATTCCGGCAATCGCCACGCCCTGCAGTATCGCGGTCACCCTGGCCCTCCGCATCGCGCCGGTGACCAATGAGATCACGATGACGACAATACCGGCCAGCAGCACGGCACGGCGCATCGGCGTCAGGTCGTCACCGATGCCGTAGGCCAGCCACATGTAACCGTAGGCCAGCAACAGACATACCGACAATATCCAGCCGCCCAGCAGTTTCAAGGCATTATTCATGTCTAACTTTGCATCTTCCCTTCTTGCTGTCGGTCCGGTCGATGCGGCTCAGGACGAACCTGCAGTCTGGGCAACACGCTGATCAAGTTCCGACCAGCGGTTGAATTTAACCTCCAGCTGACGCTCGATTTCTGCAAGGCGCTCGCGATCCGCCTTGAGCTTCTCCGCTCCCTGCTGGTGATAATCGGCAGCAGCCATGCAATGTGTCAGCTCCGACTGCTCCCGCTCCAGCGCCTCCAGTTCATCCGGCAACTGCGCCAGTTCACGCTGCTCCTTGAAGCTGAGTTTTTTTGCCGGCACCGCGGCACGTGTCGCGGTTTTCCCCGGCGCTGCGGGCTTGCTGTCGGGGACAACCGGCACTGAGCGCTGGGTCAGCCAGTCACTGTAACCGCCGACATATTCCTTCCAGCGCCCTTCACCCTCGGACACCAGCGTCTGTGTCACCACGTTGTCGAGGAAGGCACGATCGTGGCTTACCAGCAGCAGCGTGCCGTTGTAGGACTGCAGCGTATCTTCCAGCAATTCCAGGGATTCGATATCGAGATCATTGGTCGGCTCGTCGAGCACCAGCACATTCGCCGGCTGCGCAAACAGCCGCGCCAGCAACAGACGGTTGCGTTCACCGCCGGACAACATGCCAACCTTGGCCTGCGCACGTTGCGGCGGAAACAGGAAGTCGGACAGATAACTCATTACATGCTTGCGGCCCGCCGCGGTTTCCACCCACTCCGATCCGGGACTGATGGTTTCCACCAGCGTTTCTTCGAGATCCAGCTGATCGCGCAGCTGGTCAAAATAGGCGATCTCCTGCTTGGTGCCCAGTCGCACTTCACCGGCATCCGGCTGCAACTGGCCGAGAATGATCTTGATCAGCGTCGACTTGCCCGCACCGTTGGCACCGATCAGTCCGATGCGGTCACCGCGCAGAATACGCAGGTCGAGATCCTTGATCAGCGATTTGCCGTCATAAGCCTTGCTGACACCCGTCAGCTCGGCGACCAGCTTGCCCGAACGTTCACCGGCATCGAGAGCGAGCTTGACGTTGCCGATACGATCGCGCCGTGCAGCGCGTTCGATGCGCAGCGATTCCAGCCGGCGCACGCGACCCTCATTGCGGGTGCGCCGTGCCTTGACGCCCTGGCGGATCCAGACTTCTTCCTGCGCCCAGAATTTGTCGAATCGGCGGCTGGCTTTTTCCTCTTCAGCGAGCTGGTCGGCCTTGCGCGCCTCATAGGCGGCAAAATTGCCCGGATAGGAACGCAGCAGGCCGCGATCAAGCTCAACGATGCGTGTGGCGACACGATCCAGAAAAGCGCGGTCGTGGGTGATGATGATTGAGGACTTGACCTGGCCTTTGACCAGCAGGTCCTCGAGCAGCGTGATGCCGGCAATGTCGAGATGGTTGGTCGGCTCGTCGAGCAGCAGCAGATCCGGCTGCATCGCCAGGGCCAGCGCCAGCGCCGCACGTTTGCGTTCGCCGCCGGATGCCGTTTGCGGAGGGCGTGATTCATCGAGACCGAAACGGTGCAGGTATTCGAACAGCCGCGCGTCGGTGCGCCAGCGCTCACGCTCATCATGCATGTCTTCAAGGCCGCCGCGTGCGGTCAGGCTGGCATGCAGGTTGTCGGCATCCGGCAGCAGGGGCTCCTGCTCCACCATCACCACATGCGAGCCGTCCTGGCGGCGGATTTCACCGTCGTCCAGCGCGCCGCGACCGGCGATGATGCTGAGGAGTGAGGATTTGCCGGTGCCGTTGCGTCCGATGAGGCCGATGCGTTCACCGTCATGAATGGTGAGGTTGGCGCGATCCAGCAGCGGATGGAGACCGAAAGCGAGTTCGGCGTTATCAATTGTCAGTAATGCCATCGGCCCGAGTATAGCCGCAGGCAGCACTCCGACCCCGGCCGGTGCATGCAACTCCATGCCGGCAAAGGAATTTTTGCGTTCCGCCCATCCACAGCACAACGCCCCCTCCGCACCCTGCTGTGGACACTTCTTGCATGACAAGGCGGGCGTAAATGTAACTACTTGTTTTTATTGAACAATTTAACGGGTTTAACAAATAGGCAATAGACGAAATTTCCATACAGGCGCATCACTTAGCACCTTCATCGACATGCTGTGCACAGGCTTATCCACAGCTTTTGTGGAAAAGTAAAAAAAGACCTTACCGCTCAACGGCTTCGCCGCACCGGCAAAGCCGCCGCGCTTGCTGATTCAGCGCGTGGCGGCTACAGTTACGCGAATTTTTTCCGCGGCGCTGACCGCTTTTCCCGCAACCTTCATCGGAAACTCCGCGTGCTCTCCATTATCGAAGCTGCCGGCTGGCCCATCTGGCCCCTGATTATCTGTTCCGTCATCGCCCTCGCCATCATCGGTGAGCGCCTGTGGTCGCTGCGCCAGAACGTGGTGCTGCCGAAAAACATGCTGGTGCACACCATTCAGGCCTACCGCCAGAACGGCGTCACCACGCAACTGCTGTCGCAACTCTCCGCGACCGCGCCGCTCGGCCAGATTCTCGCCGCCGGACTGCGCAATGAAAAACATTCCTCCGCCGTAATGAAAGAGGCGATCGAGGAATCCAGCCACGTCGTCGCCGTTGATCTGGAACGCTTCCTGACCACGCTCGGCACCATTGCGGCGATTTCTCCGCTGCTCGGCCTGTTCGGCACCGTCATCGGCATGATCGAAATCTTCGGCGCGCAAACCCCTTCGGGCACCAACCCGCTGGTACTGGCGCACGGTATTTCCATCGCGCTCTACAACACGGCATTCGGCCTCGTGGTCGCGGTGCCCAGCATGGTGTTCTACCGCTATTTCCGCGCCAAAGTGGATACGCTGCTGGTCGAGATGCAGATCCAGGCAGTCAAACTCGTTGAAATCCTCCACGGCGAAAGAGATGCCTGAGCGCATGACCTACACCGCTCCGCATCAGGACACGCAGTCATGAAATTCCGCAGCCGCACTTCCCGCGAAGATCCGGAAATCAATTTCATTCCGCTGATCGACGTACTGCTGGTGATCCTGATTTTCCTGATGGTCACCACCACCTACTCGCGATTCGCAGAACTGCAGATCAACCTGCCGACCGCGGAAGCGGGCGCGCCGCCGGAACGGCCGGCGCAGCTTGATGTTGCAGTCGACGCCAAAGGCAACACCACGATCAACCGCAGCGCCGCACCCAGCGGCAGCCCGGCCGTACTCAGCGAAGCGCTGAAACGCGCCGCCGGCGACATGAAGGATCCGGTGATCGTGATAAATGCCGACGCCAACGCCTCCCACCAGTCGGTGGTGCGTGTGATGGAAGCCGCGCAAATCGCCGGCTACGCCAAAATCACCTTCACCACCCAGGCCCGCAAGTAGCATCTCGACGCGTCGCGGCAAACCCGTTAGCCTGACCGCGCCATGGCCACCCCTACTCACTGGCAGCAGCGTGGCGCCGTCGCGCTGCTGCTGTTACCGCTTACCGCCCTCTTCGCGGCGGTTACCGCGCTGCGTCGTGCAGCCTGGCGCCACGGCTTGCTCAAGACGCAGCATCCCGGCGTGCCCGTCATCATCATCGGCAACATCAGCGCCGGCGGCACCGGCAAAACACCGTTAACCCTCTGGCTGGCGCAATTTCTTCAGCAGCAGGGCAAACATCCCGGCATCATCAGCCGCGGCTATGGCGCATCGGCCACACACCCGCGCGCAGTACCGACCGACGGCAAACCGGAAGACTACGGCGATGAACCCTGCCTGATGGCACAACGTGCCGGCTGTCCGGTCTGGGTCGGAACCGACCGCGTGGCGGTTGCCCGCGCAATGCTGGAAGCACATCCGCAGACCGACGTCATTCTCAGCGACGACGGCCTGCAACATTACCGGCTCGCCCGAGATTTCGAAATCGCCGTGATCGACGGTGCACGCGGACTCGGCAACGGCTGGCTGCTGCCGTCCGGACCGCTGCGCGAACCGGCGGCGCGACTCAACGAAGTCGACGCCGTAGTCATCAATGGTCGCGACGACACCCGCGCATGGCCGCAGGTGCTGGCCATGCAACTCGACGGCAACCGTTTCCGCAACCTGCTGCATCCGGAACAGACCGTCGGCAGCGAACATTTCCGCGGCAAACGCGTGCATGCCATTGCCGGCATCGGCAACCCGCAGCGTTTTTTCGCGCAACTGGGCCGGCTCGGCCTGTCCTGCATGCCCCGCGCCTTCGCCGATCATCATGCCTATACCGCACAGGATTTGGCCTTCGCCGGCGATGACGACATCGTGATGACCGAAAAGGATGCGGTAAAATGCACGGCATTCGCGACCGCCCGTCACTGGGCGCTCATCGTCAACGCCGAACCCGACCCCCGCCTGGGCGAGATGATCCTCGCCCGGCTTGCAGAGACCTGAAGCCATGGATGAAAAACTGCTCGACATACTGGTTTGCCCGATCTGCAAAGGGCCTCTGCTCTATCGCAAATCCGCCGCTGAACTCCTGTGCAAACCCTGTCGCCTGGGTTACCCGGTGCAGGACGGCATTCCGGTGATGCTGGAAGAAGACGCGCGCAAGGTTCCGCCGGAAGAAGAGCTGTAACGCGGTGAAATTCACCGTCGTCATTCCTGCCCGCTACGCCTCGTCGCGTTTTCCCGGCAAACCGCTGGCCGACATCGGCGGCAAACCGATGGTCGTCCGCGTGGCCGAACGTGCCGCCAAAAGCGGCGCGAGCCAGGTCATTGTTGCCACCGACGATGCGCGCATTGCCACCGCCGTTGATGACCACGGTTATCAGGTCGTAATGACCCGCGGCGATCATGAATCCGGCACCGACCGCATCGCCGAAGTCGCTGCGAAGCTGCGCCTCGGCGCCCAACACATTGTTGTCAACGTGCAGGGTGATGAACCGCTGATCGCGCCGGCGCTGATCCGCCGCGTGGCCGAGAACCTCGCCGCCCACCGTGCAGCAGCCATAGCCACCGCCGCCTGCCGCATCCGTGATGCCCGCGACATGGCCAATCCGAACGTCGTGAAAGTCGTTCTCGACAACAGCGGACTCGCGCTTTATTTCAGCCGAGCGCCGATTCCCTGGGCACGCGATGCGTTTTCGCCCATGACATCTTTCAAAAGCCTGCGTGCACTGCCGCCGAAACTGCCGGTGCTGCGCCACCTCGGCATTTACGCCTACCGCTGCAGTTTCCTGCGTGCATACAGCAGGTTACGGCCGGTCGCCGTCGAACAGGCTGAAGCGCTGGAGCAGCTGCGCGCGCTGGTCCACGGCTACCGCATCAGTGTCGCAGTCACCGCGAGCGCACCGCATCCCGGCGTCGACACCCCCGCCGACTTGCTGCGCATCCGGCGGATGATCAATCGCTGAGCCACCGAGTGAAGCCGCATTTTGCCCCTGCTGTGCGCGGGGCTATACTTGAGGCAAATAATTTCAATATCGCTGCTGTTCGATCCCTTTAAAACGGACCCATTCAATGCGCATCCTTCTCCTCGGCCTGCCGGGCGCCGGCAAAGGCACCCAAGCCCAATTCCTGATCCAGCGTTACAAGATCCCGCAGATTTCCACCGGCGACATGCTGCGTGAAGCGATCAAGGCCGGCAGCAAGCTCGGCCTGGAAGCAAAGTCGTACATGGATCGCGGCGCCCTGGTGCCGGATCCGGTGGTCATCGGTCTGGTCAAGGAACGTATCAAGGCGGCCGATTGCGCCAACGGATTCATCATGGACGGATTCCCGCGCACCCTGCCGCAGGCTGAAGCGCTGCGTGATGCCGGCATCGACCTCGACTTTGTCGTCGAAATCGAAGTGCCGGATGCAGACATCCTGCGCCGCATGAGCGGCCGTCGCGTCCATCTGGCTTCCGGCCGCTCGTACCACATCGAATTCAATCCGCCGAAAGTCGCGGGCAAGGACGACGTCACCGGCGAGCCGCTGGTGCAGCGCTCCGATGACAACGAAGAGACGGTCATGAAACGCATCAAGACCTATCATGACCAGACCAAACCGCTGGTTGATTATTACAGCGGCTGGAAAACCCGCGGCGACGCACGTGCTCCGCATTACATGAACATCAACGGCAGCGAAGCCGTTGAGACCGTACGCGACAAGATACTGGCCGCGATCGACGCACATCCTTCGCGGGCATAAGCCGCCCGACCGGCCTTTCCGTGCCCGTCCAGAACGCTCTTTTCGCCCAGTCGGGCGGCGTCACGGCCACGATCAATGCCTCCGCCTGCGGCGTGATTGAAACCGCGCGCCGCCACCGCACGCGCATCGGCAAGGTTTACGCTGCGCGAAACGGCATTCTTGGCGCACTGCACGAAGACCTGATCGACACCTCGGTGGAAACAGCGTCCGCTATCCACGCGCTGCTGCATACGCCGGGCGGCGCTTTCGGCTCCTGTCGCCATGACCTGCCGGGGCTGCCGCAGGGCCGTGCCCATTTCGAAAGGCTCGCGGCCGTATTCCGCGCCCATAACATCGGCTATTTTTTCTACAACGGCGGCAACGGCTCCGCCGAAACCGCGCACCAGGTAGCCGCCATCCTGCCAAGGCTGGGCTGGCCGGTGAAATCGATTGCCGTGCCCAAGACCATCGACAACGACATCCTGCGTTCGGATTCCAGCCCCGGCTTCGGCTCGGTCGCCAAATATGTAGCGACCAGCATGCACGAAGCGATGGCCGACCTCGCATCGATGGCGAACAGCTCGACCAAAGTATTTGTGATGGAAGTCATGGGTCGTTACACCGGCTGGATTGCCGCCGCCTGCGGTCTGGCGCGGCCCGGTGGCGAAGACGGTCCACTGTTGTTGCTGGTACCGGAGATTCATTTCGACCGCAAACGTTTTATTGCCGCCGTGAAATACCGGATCGAACGCCACGGCTGGTGCGCCATCGCCGTGGCTGAAGGTGTGAAGCTGCGCGACGGCCGCCGGCTGACCCAGGCAGGCGGCGACGGCATTCCAGGACACGAACAACTCGGCGGGGTTGCGCCGATCATTGCGGCGATGCTGCGCACGGCACTGAACGTCAAAGTGCACTGGAGCGTGCTGGATTACGTGCAGCGCTCGGCACGCCATCTTGCCTCGGCTACCGATGTCGAGCAGGCCTACGCCGTCGGCAAAGCTGCCGTCGAGTACGCGTTGGCCAGCCGCACGGATGTGATGCCGGTGATCCGCCGGCGCAGCAACAAACCTTATCGCTGGCTGATTGAGCCCGCCTCCCTCGCGGCAATCATGAATCGCGAAAAGCGGCTGCCCCGCAGTTTTCTGTCCGCCGATGGCTGGCGGCTGACCGCGAGGGCCCGCGCCTATTTCGGCCCGCTGATCGAGGGCGAGGCCTGGCCACCTTTTGCCGGTGGTCTGCCGGTGCATGCGCGCCTGAAGCTTCAGGCCGTTCCACCGCAACTGAAGTCCGCATTCCGGTCTCCGGACTGACGCCGCCATCCGTCAGGAACCCCGCGCAAAGGGTGCAAGCCGGGTGCCGGGGTTTTATAATGCGGGTCGGTAAAAGTCAGAGGTGTCGGGGAAATCCGGGTTCG
>CBHTVL010000010.1:0-13790 GCA_966096475.1 uncultured Burkholderiales bacterium | reverse complement strand
TACTTTTTAACAGCGGCATCGCCAGCGGGTAAGCCAGCAATGCCACAATGAAACCTGCAAGAAACGGCCCGGCCGCAAACCCCCGGTCCGCACTCAGCCCCCAGAACAGCAGGCCCAGCGCAACAGCAATTTTTGCAACCTCGCCGGTCAGATGGCTCCACAGCACGCGCGATGCACTGCGTCCCGGAACCAGCTTCTGCCCGATCGCGTAAGCCAGCGTTCCGGCCCACGCACAACCCCCGCCTGCGGCAATCGCCTGCGCCATCCCGGCACCCGACAACCACCATGCCAGTACGGCCATTGCGGCCACAATCGCGGCCTGGACTGCAGCCACTGCCACGATCATCGGCGACACCCTGCACTGCAAAATGCCCGCGTCAGGCCTACAAAATCCTTAAATTTTACATTTAACGACGAAGTAGCGTCAAATAATGTTGCGGTGCGGCGCACGTGTTATTTGAACCGGGACAGCAGGGCATCCAGCTGTTCCAGCGTCCGGTAAGCGATCACCACGCTGCCGCTGCCGGAACGGGACCCGGTCTTGATCTGCACCGTGGTGCCCAGCCGGTCGGATATTTCTTCCTCCAGACGCGCGACATCGCGATCCTTGCGCGCGGTCCGCTTGCCTGCCGGCGCATTTTTCTTGAGCCCGACGCCGACGCGCCGTTCCACTTCGCGCACCGACCAGCCTTCCGCAGCCGCTTCACGGGCCAGCGCAATCTGCTGATTGGCAGGCAGGACCAGCAGGGCACGGACATGGCCCATTTCGAGCTGACCCTGCGCCAGCAGATCGCGCACCGGCGGCGGCAGATCGAGCAGTCGCAGCAGGTTGGTCACGGTCGTACGGGACTTGCCGACGGCATCGGCCACCGCCTGATGGGTCAGCGAAAACTCGCGGATCAGGCGGTCAATGCCTGCGGCTTCTTCGAGCGCGTTGAGGTCTTCGCGCTGGATATTCTCGATCAGCGCCACCGCCAGCGCCTGCTGATCGGGCACGTTGCGCACCAGCACCGGCACGCTGCTCAAGCCGGCAATGCGCGCTGCGCGCCAGCGCCGTTCACCGGCAATGATTTCGTGTTTGCCGTCACCGACCGGCCGCACCAGGATCGGCTGCATGATGCCCTGGGCCTTGATCGATGCCGCCAGTGCATTCAGCGCTTCCTGGTCCATACGCGTGCGCGGCTGGTATTTGCCGGGCTGCAGCGCAGCGACCGGGAGCGTGTTGACCGCATCACCGCTTACCGCAGCGGCAGGCGCATCGTTATCACCACCCAGCAGGGCGTCGAGGCCGCGGCCCAAACCTTTGATCTTGACCATATAAAACCTTTATTTACAGATACTTACGTTGTCTCTTCGGCGCGCGCTTCGGTGCGGTTCAACATTTCACCCGCCAAAGCCAGATAGGCCTGCGCGCCTTTGGAAGCCCGGTCAAACTCCAGCGCCGGCAAGCCGTGGCTGGGTGCTTCGGCCAAACGCACATTGCGCGGAATCACCGTGCGGTAAACCTTGTCGCCAAAGTGCTGCAGCAACTGCGCCGAAACCTGTTGCGCCAGGGTGTTGCGCGGGTCGTACATCGTGCGCAGCAGACCTTCGATTTCGAGTTCGGGATTGAGATTTGCGCGTACGCGCTTGATGGTGCCGACCAGATCCGACAAGCCTTCAAGCGCGTAGTACTCGCATTGCATCGGAATCATCACCGACTGCGCGGCAGTCAGTCCGTTAACTGTCAGTAAGTTCAACGCCGGCGGACAATCGATCAGGATGAAATCGTATTCGGATGCAACAGTCAGCAATGCGTCTTTAAGTCGCGTTTCGCGATGATCAATATCCACCAGTTCGACTTCAGCGCCGGCCAGCTCGCGGTTCGACGGCAACACGTCATAACCGGCATTCGCCGCGCGCTGGCGCACTTCGGCAACCTGTTTTTCGCCGAGCAGTACGTGATACACGGTCGCCGCAAGACTGCGTTTGTCGACACCGCTGCCCATCGTCGCATTGCCCTGCGGATCCAGATCGACCAGCAACACACGGCGCTGCATGGCCGCCAGGCTGGCAGCGAGATTGACGCCGGTGGTCGTTTTACCGACGCCGCCTTTCTGGTTGGTGATGGCGATGATGCGCATCAGGCCGCCGCCGCGAGCTGAAGCAGGGCGGCGTGACGCTCCGCGCCGAGACCCGGCACGTTCAGCGTCACCACGCTGCGCAAATTGAATTCGCCCGGCAGCTGCGCCAGTTCGTCGCGGGGATAAATCCCCTTCATCGCAATCATCACGCCATCCTTTGCACAGTGTTTTCCGGCCAGCGCGAGAAATTCGGAAATTTCCGAAAATGCCCGTGAGACCACCGTATTGAAGGGCTGCGGCGCAGACCAGGCTTCGACCCGCGCACAGGCGACCTCGACGTTGCCGAGCTTGAGTTCGATCATGGCCTGACGCAGGAATGTGGTTTTTTTCTGGTTGGAGTCGAGCAGGGTGATCTGCCAGTCGGGTCGCGCCAGCGCCAGCGGAATGCCGGGCAATCCGGCGCCTGTACCGACATCGAGCACGCGCGGTCCATGCACATGCGGCAACACGGCCAGCGAATCAAGCAGGTGATGCGTCAGCATTTTTTCCGGCTCGCGCACCGCGGTCAGGTTATAGGCTTTGTTCCATTTACTGATCAGCGCGAGGTAGTCGAGCAGGCGCTGTTGCGCATCCGCCGGTACGGTAATGCCCAATGCGGCAATACCCGCAGCCAGATCCGCGGCGAGGCTCATGCGCTTTTCTTTAAAGCCGCGGCGCTGCGTTTCAGAGGTACCAGCAACACCGATATCGCGGCCGGCGTGACACCCGACACGCGCGAGGCCTGACCGACGGTTTCCGGTTTTGCGCGATTGAGCTTTTGCTGGACTTCGATCGACAGACCACGCACCTGGGTGTAATCCAGATCGGCCGGCAACCGCAGATCTTCCTGCCGCGCGCGGTGCTCGATTTCCGTTTTCTGGCGGTCGATATAGCCCTGATACTTGGCCTGGATTTCGACCTGCTCGGCGACCTGCGGATCGGTAGTGCCTGGGCCTGCGCCGGGCAAAGTCATCAGGCTGGTGTAGCTGACCTCAGGGCGTCGGAGCAAATCTGACAGTGAATACTCACGTTCTAATGATTTACCAATTAAATCAATAGCTTGCTGTTCAGGCAAAATCTGCGGATTGACCCAGATCGACTTCAGCCGCTCCTGCTCCAGCGCGACTTCTTCGCGCTTGCGGGCGAAGGTTTCCCAGCGCTGATCGTCAACCACACCGAGGCGCCGGCCGATCTCGGTCAGGCGCAAATCAGCGTTGTCTTCACGCAAGGACATGCGATATTCGGCGCGGCTGGTGAACATGCGGTAGGGCTCGGAAACGCCGCGGGTAATCAGGTCGTCGACCAGCACACCGAGATAAGCCTGATCGCGGGTCGGGTGCCAGGATTCCTGTTCCGAGGCCAGCAAACCGGCATTGATGCCGGCCAGCAAACCCTGTGCAGCGGCCTCTTCGTAACCGGTGGTGCCGTTGATCTGTCCGGCAAAAAACAGACCGGCAATGGCCTTGGTTTCCAGCGAAGCCTTCAATCCGCGCGGATCGAAGTAGTCATATTCAATCGCGTAACCGGGACGCGTGATATGCGCTTGCTCCATACCTTCGATCGAGCGCACCACGGCCAGCTGCACATCGAAGGGCAGACTGGTGGAAATGCCATTGGGGTAATACTCGTGAACCGTCAGGCCTTCGGGCTCGAGGAAAATCTGGTGCGAGGACTTGTCGGCGAAACGATGGATCTTGTCTTCGATCGACGGGCAGTAACGCGGACCCACACCCTCGATTACGCCGGTGAACATCGGCGAGCGGTCGAGCCCGCCGCGGATCGCATCATGCGTGCGTTCGTTGGTATGGGTGATCCAGCACGGCACTTGCCGCGGATGTTGCTCGCGCCGGCCAAGGAAGGAAAACACCGGCGCCGGATCATCACCGGGCTGCTCGGTCAGTCGAGAAAAATCGATGGTGCGGCCGTCAATGCGCGGCGGCGTGCCGGTCTTCAACCGCCCGACCGGCAGCTTCAGCTCACGCAGGCGGGCGGCCAGACTGACTGACGGCGGATCACCCGCACGACCGCCCTGATAGTTCTGCAGGCCGACGTGAATCAGGCCGGAGAGGAAAGTACCCGCGGTCAGCACCACAGCGCGGGCCTCAAAGCGCAGGCCGATTTGGGTAACGACGCCGGTGACCCGGTCGCCCTGCACGATCAGATCATCGACGGCCTGCTGGAATACGCTCAGGTTAGGCTGGTTCTCGATCCGGCTGCGGATGGCCTGCCGGTACAACACACGGTCCGCCTGGGCGCGCGTGGCGCGTACTGCAGGGCCCTTGCGGGAGTTGAGGATGCGGAACTGGATGCCCGCCTCGTCCGTGGCAGCGGCCATCGCGCCGCCCATGGCGTCCACTTCCTTGACCAGATGGCCTTTGCCGATGCCACCGATCGAGGGATTGCAGGACATCTGACCCAGGGTTTCGACACTGTGGGTCAGTAACAGCGTACGGCGACCCATGCGCGCGCTGGCCAGCGCCGCTTCAGTGCCGGCATGGCCGCCACCGATTACGATTACGTCAAATTTTTCAGGATATTGCGTCATTGGGTGCGCTGCGATCTGGGATTGCCGCCTGCCCCCGGGGCCGGGCGCGAATGATAGCCCAGTTTGGCAGTGCAGCGAAAGCGCAAGGTCCGGTCAAAACCCTATGTTCCACGTGAAACATGGGCTTAGGCCGGATTCTTCTCAAACCGGATGTTCCACGTGGAACATCTCCGGCAACGCCTACTTGCCGATACAGAATTTGGAGAAAATCTCGCCCAGCAAATCGTCCGGCGTAAATTCACCGGTGATCGCACAAAGGGCTTCATGCGCCAGCCGCAGTTCTTCCGCATACAACTCCAGATGGCGGGTCTGTGCCGCCGCCTGCGCGAGGTGTGTCTGAGCAGATTGCAAAGCCGCCATATGCCGCGCCCGGGCGGTGAACAGCCCTTCTCCCGAAGGATGCCAGCCGGCACGGTCCCAGATCGCCTGCTTCAGCTGATCCACGCCGGCGCCGGTTTTGGCCGAGACCCAGACCCGGTCTTCGTTGCCATGCGTTTCCCGACCGGCGGGCCGTGCCGCCAGATCAATCTTGTTCAACACACGGATGCGCGCCAACCCGACAGGCAAACGGTCGATGATGGCCTGATGGCCGGAATCATCAGTCCCTGCGGCATCCGAGACCACCAGCGCCAGATCCGCTTTTTCAATCTGCGCCCAAGTGCGGCTGATGCCGATGCGCTCGACGGCATCCTCGGTCTCACGCAGGCCAGCGGTATCGATGATATGCACCGGCAGTCCATCAATGTCGATCTGCTCACGCACCGCATCCCGCGTCGTGCCGGGCACATCGGTGACGATGGCGACGTCCTCGCCGGCCAGCCGGTTCAGCAGGCTGGACTTGCCCACATTGGGTTCACCGATCAGCACCGCCTGGATGCCCTCACGCAACAGACTACCCTGCCGGGTTGAGGCCATGACCCGTTCGAGTTGCTCGCGAATGGTGGCCAGCTGATCCGCGGCTCGGCCGGCGGTCAGAAACTCGACCTCTTCCTCGGGAAAATCCAGTGTCGCTTCGAGCAAGGTGCGCAAAGCCACGATTTTTGATGCAAGCTCTTGTATTAATTCAGAAAAATTACCCTGCAAGGAGCGCAAGGCAGCGCGGGCAGCCAGCGCCGTCGAGGCCTCGATCAGATCGGCCACCCCTTCGGCTTGTGCCAGGTCCATGCGCCCGTTGAGATAAGCGCGTTCGGTGAATTCGCCCGGACGCGCCAGACGTGCGCCGAGTTCCACACAACGCTGCAACAGTTCACGCATGACCACGGGACCGCCATGCCCCTGCAACTCGATCACGTCTTCACCGGTGTAGGAATGCGGCGCCGGAAAAAACAGCGCAATGCCTTCGTCGATGGATTCGCCGGCGTGATCGCGAAACGCCGCGAGTACGGCGCGGCGCGCTTGCAACGGTTTTGAAATCAGGTCTGACGCGAAGCGCGGGAGATCTCGCCCGGAGATGCGCACGACACCGATGCCGCCGCGCCCTGGTGCGGTGGCGATTGCAGCGATGGTGTCGCGCGGAGTCATGCGCGGCGAGTATAACGCCGCGGAATTACGACTTGTTCGCCGCGGCTTTGCCACCCTCGATCGAGCGGTTGATATGCCACTGCTGCGCGATCGAAAGCACGTTGTTTACCAGCCAGTACAGCACCAGGCCTGCGGGGAACACAAAGAAGAAAATGCTGAATGCCACCGGCATGATCTTCATCACTTTCGCCTGCACGGGATCCGGCGGTTCCGGATTGAGCCGCGTCTGGATGATCATCGTCGCGCCCATCATGATCGGCAGCAGCCCGATGGGGTAACCGAAGAAGGAGAAATTGAACAGCTGATTGAAAAAGCGATCGGGCGCCGACAGATCGGTAACCCACAGCGCGAACGGCGCCTGACGCATTTCCACGCTGCCCAGCAATACCCAGTACAGGGCGATGAACACGGGAATCTGCACCACGATCGGCAGACAGCCGCCCAGCGGATTGATCTTCTCGGTCTTGTAGAGCTCCATCATCGCCTGCTGCATGCGCTGGCGGTCTTCCCCGTACTGTTCCTTCAGCCGCTGCATTTTCGGCGCGACCACGCGCATCTTCGCCATCGAGCGGTAGCTGGCTTCCGACAGCGGATAGAACATCAGCTTGATCAGGACGGTCAGCAGGATGATCGCAACACCCCAGTTGCCGACCATTCCATGAATCCACTGCAGCACCCAGAACAGCGGAACGGCAATCACCGTCAGCCAGCCGTAGTCCACCGCAAGATCCAGCCCCGGAGCCAGTGCCGCGAGTTTCTGTTGTTCCTGCGGCCCGGCGTACAGCGGTACGCTGATCGACGCGCTGGCGCCGGGAGCAATGTTGCCGACCGGCAAAATCACGCCGGCGGCATAAAGTCCCTGTTGCAACTGGCGCGTGTAGAACTCGCGCGGCGTGTTGCCCTTGGGTAGCCAGGCGCCGAGGAAGTAGTGCTGCAGCATGCCGATCCAGCCGTCAGTGCTGTTTTTCGGATACGGCGCCTTGCCCTTGTCGATGTCGCCGAAGGCAACCTTCTGGAATTTTTCCTTGTCGGTGTAAACCGCCGGGCCGGTATAAGTCGGCACCATCGAGGAATCACCCTCGGGCAGTTTGGAGTCACGCACCAGCTGGAAATAACCGGAGGCTTCCAGCGGCGCCGTTCCGGTATTGGTCAGCTCATGGGCAATGTCGATGACATAGCTGTTGCGCTGGAAACGATAGATTTTGGCCGACTTGACGCCGGTCGCCTCAAGCCGGATCTCCAGCAGGTCTGCGCCGTCAGCCAGCTTGTATTCTTCGGCCTTGGCCACATAAGCAGTCTGGTGATTGGGCAGGCCCGCACCGATCAGCCCGGACTGCGCGACATACATATGGTCGGCGTCGCGGTTGAACAGCACAAAGTTCTTTTTGGGATCGAGCGTGCCGCCGTGTTTCTTGAAACGCAGGCTGACCAGATCGGCGCCGGTAGCGCTGATCTCGGCGAAATACAGATCGGTCTCCACCTTGATGGTTTTGCCGTCGCGGGCAAGCACGGCGGCTGCAGGTGCGGCCGGCGCAGCGACAGCAGGTGTTGCTGCGGTTGCGGCAGGGGCCGAAGGCACCGGCACGGCGGCCGGCGTTGTGCTGCTTTGGGTGGGCACTGCGCCGGGGGGCGGCGCGACTGCGGCAGTCTTGGCGGCCAGCTGATCCCGCTGCCAGCCTTCATACAGCAGGAACACCGACATCGTGAACACAAAGAAGAGAATCAGCCGTCGTGAATCCATAAGCCTCTTTGCGAAGAGCTGCAGCGCCTGGGAACCGGTTATGACACCAGTCCGCGCAGCAGATCCTCCAACTCCTTCAACAATGCTGCGTTATCACGGTTGCGGGGACTGCCCCTGAGCTGTACGACGACATCCAGATCGCCGAGTTCAGCGGCCAGTTGTCGATGTACGGTTCTGGCCAGCCGTTTGACCCGGTTGCGGTCGACGGATCTCGGTGCCGCTTTTTTGCCGACGATCAGGCCGAGACGCGGGCCGTTTTCGATGTTGGGCAATGCCCGGACCAGAAAAGTACGGCTGCCCTTCATGCGACCGCCGGCGAGTACAGCCTCAAACTGCGCCGGTTTCGTCAGACGACCCGGGCGCGTACGGGGGATATTGCCATCCCCCGGACTGGTCAAACGCTGAGGCGAGCCCGCCCTTTTGCGCGGCGCGCACGGATGACAGCGCGGCCGCCGCGCGTTTTCATGCGCACGCGAAAGCCGTGGGTCCGCTGGCGACGCGTTTTGGACGGTTGATAGGTGCGCTTCATGGTGGTTCCTGATTTGGTGTTCTGGAAAACCCGACATTAGACACGGGCCGCCCCCACCATGTCAACGTACGCGTAAAACTGCGTTCTCAACCCCATTATCGGGTCTCCCGCCAGACTGGCGCCGTACGTTTGGTTGGCTCCGGCAATAAGGGGTAAAATCAGGGGTCAATTTTCTGCCCCACCCACGCTAACTCCGCGCCGCCCGATAGGGACGAATGAACGAATTCTGGCAACACTGTCTCTCGCTTTTTGCGAAAGAGATCGGGCAACAGCAGTTTGTCACCTGGATACAGCCGCTCCAATGCGGTGTTGCCGGCTCACGGGTCACGATCACTGCGCCCAACGGTTTTGTCCAGCGCTGGGTGCGCGACCGCTTCCACGCGCGGATTCTGGAGCTCGCCCGTGAACGTCTGGGCAGCGAAGCAACGGTGGATCTGGTTCTGGCGGAACGTGGTGCGGCAGCTCCGGCCGTTGCGGCGACCGCTCCTGAAATGCCGGCGGTCAAGCCGGCGCCGCCGGTGCGCGACATTTCGCGCCTGAATCCCGGATTCACCTTCGATACCTTTGTTACCGGCAAAGCCAACGATCTGGCGCGGGCTGCGGCCCGCCAGGTCGCGGAAAAACCCGGTTCGGCCTATAACCCGCTGTTTGTTTATGGTGGTGTCGGTCTCGGCAAAACGCATTTGATCCACGCCATCGGCAATCACCTGCGTGCCCACGCACCGGAAAGCAAAATCCGCTATATCCACGCCGAGCAGTATGTCTCCGACGTGGTTCGTGCTTACCAGCACAAGGCCTTTGACGATTTCAAGCGTTATTACCATTCGCTGGACCTGCTGCTGATCGATGACATCCAGTTCTTCAGCGGCAAGAACCGCACGCAGGAAGAATTCTTCTATGCGTTCAACGCGCTGGTCGAAGCCCACAAACAGGTGATCATCACCTGCGACACCTACCCGAAGGAAATTTCCGGCATCGAGAACCGCCTGATCTCCCGCTTCGGCTGGGGACTGACGGTTGCGGTGGAACCGCCCGAACTGGAGATGCGTGTCGCCATCCTGCTGAAAAAAGCTGATGCCGACGGACTGGCGCTGGATGAAAACGTGGCCTTCTTCATTGCCAAACACATCCAGTCCAATATCCGTGAACTGGAGGGCGCTCTGAAACGGGTGCTGGCTTATTCCCGTTTCACCGGACAGCCGATCACCGTGGATCTGGCGCGTGAAGCGCTGCGCGACGTGCTCGCGTCACAAAGCCGGCAAGTCAGCATCGAGAACATCCAGAAAACCGTCGCGGATTACTACAAGATCAAAGTGTCCGAGATGTATTCGAAAAAACGTACTCGTAATGTCGCGCGTCCCCGCCAGGTCGCCATGGCGCTGGCCAAGGAACTGACCCAGATGAGCCTGCCGGACATCGGTGAAGCCTTCGGCGGCCGCGATCACACAACCGTGCTGCATGCTTGCCGCAAGATCGCGGAACTGCGCGGCAGCAGCACCGACATCACCACCGATATTGCTTCATTGCTGAAGGTATTACGCAGTTGATAACCGGTGCATACTTTGTGCATAACTACTGAAATGGCGGCCGGGTTGTTATTTCATCCTTTTTTGTCCACAGGCAATCCCCAGCTTAAACAGAGTTTCTGGATGATGATTCATGCTTTGCAATCAAGCGTTCAAGCAAGGTTTCAACAGCAAACGAGCCTCTCTATTAGCTATTACTATTCTTTTTAAAAGAAACCATTAATATGAAACTCGTCCAACTCCCGCGTGATGCCCTACTCAAACCGCTGCAGGCTGTTACCGGCATTGTGGAACGGCGGCATACGCTGCCCATCCTGTCCAATGTGCTGATCGAAAGGCATGAAGACAGCCTACGCTTTGTCGCCACCGATCTGGAACTGCAGATCGCAACGTCCAGCGCGATGGATAAAAAAGCCGGCGAAACACTGGCCGTCACGGTTTCAGCCCGCAAGCTCGTCGACATTCTTCGCGCACTGCCGGACGGCAGCGATGTGGCGCTGGAACTGGCAAACAACCGCCTTCAGGTCAAAGCAGGTAAAAGCCGCTTCAACCTGCAGACCTTGCCTGCGACAGATTTTCCGGCGCTGGCTGATCCCGGTAAACCGCAAAGCAGTTTCCAGATTTCGCAGGGAGTTACCCGCAAGCTGCTGGCGCTGGTGCAATACGCCATGGCGCAGCAGGACATCCGCTACTACCTCAACGGCCTGCTGCTGGTCACTGAAGGCAAGGACCTGCGTGTGGTGGCCACCGACGGTCACCGTCTCAGCTACGCCGTGACTGCGTTGTCCACCGAACAGGACAAAACCGAAGTCATCCTGCCGCGAAAAGCCATTCTGGAACTCGCCCGTCAGCTCAACGA
Organism: uncultured Burkholderiales bacterium; assembly: GCA_966096475.1. Classification (GTDB taxonomy): domain Bacteria; phylum Pseudomonadota; class Gammaproteobacteria; order Burkholderiales; family SG8-41. The sequence goes on along the minus strand of CBHTVL010000010.1, from coordinate 2,967 downwards.
CAACGATGATCCGCTGGATGTGGCGATTCATGCCAACCAGGTGCGTTTCCGCTTTGGCGACGTTGATCTGACCACCAAGGTCATCGACGGCAAGTTCCCCGATTACCAGCGCGTCATTCCCAGCAACTACGAAAAACACATTGCTCTGGACCGCGATGAACTGCAGCGCGCCCTACAACGTGCCGCCATCCTGTCTAACGAAAAATTCCGCGGTGTGCGGTGGATGCTGACCAAGGACAGTCTGCGCATTTCCTGCAGCAACAACGAGCAGGAAGAGGCCCAGGAAGAACTCGAAGTCGAATTCAGCGGTGACCCCCTGGATGTGGGTTTCAACGTCACCTATCTCCTCGACGTGCTCAGCAATGTGCCCCCGGGGAAAGTCACCTGTTCTTTCGGCGACGCCAACAGCAGCATGCTGATCACGCTCCCGGGCCGCGACGATTTCCGTTATGTCGTGATGCCGATGCGGATCTAAGCAAACCACAAAGTAATAGAGAAAAGAGAAACAATGAGCGACAAAGAACCGCGCACCGGAAACGAATACGACGGCAACAGCATCAAGGTCCTCAAGGGACTTGAGGCCGTGCGCAAACGTCCGGGCATGTATATCGGCGACACCAGCGACGGCACCGGCCTGCACCACATGGTGTTCGAGGTGGTCGACAACGCGATCGACGAGGCGCTGGCGGGACACTGCGACGAAATCTCCATCATCATTCATCCGGACAACTCGATCAGCGTTGCCGACAACGGCCGCGGCATTCCGACCGACATCCATCCGGAAGACGAGGAAAAACGCTCCACCGCCGAAGTGGTGATGACCGAGCTGCATGCCGGCGGCAAGTTCGACAGCAACTCGTACAAGATTTCCGGCGGTCTGCATGGCGTCGGCGTGTCCGTGGTCAACGCCCTGTCGGAATGGCTGCGCCTGACCATCCGCCGCGACGGCAAGATGCACCAGATGGAATTCCGTATGGGTGAGGCTGTCGCCCCGCTCAAGAACACCGGCAAAAGCGAACGTCGCGGCACCGAGGTGCATTTCCTGGCCAGCAAGGAAATCTTCGGCACCGTCGAATTTCATTATGAAATTCTGGCCAAGCGCCTGCGCGAACTGTCCTTCCTGAATCATGGCGTGAAAATCTCCATGACCGATCAGCGCACCGGCAAGGAAGAAAAATTCGCGTTCGCCGGCGGGGTCAAGGGCTTTGTCGAATACATGAACCGCAACAAGTCGGTTCTGCACCCGAACGTATTCCACATCGAAGGCACCAAGGACGGCATCACCGTCGAAGTCGCCATGCAGTGGAATGACTCCTACCAGGAATCGATGCAGTGCTTCACCAACAACATCCCCCAGCGTGACGGCGGCACCCACCTGACCGGCCTGCGCGCGGCAATGACGCGCACGCTGAACAACTACATCGAATCGACCGAGCAGGCGAAAAAAGCCAAGGTCGAAACCAGCGGCGATGACATGAAAGAGGGCCTGACGGCGGTGTTGTCGGTCAAGGTGCCGGAACCGAAATTTTCCTCCCAGACCAAGGACAAGCTGGTGTCATCGGAAGTGCGTCCGGTGGTGGAAGAGATCGTCGGCCAGAAGCTGATGGAATTCCTGCTCGAGAAACCCAACGACGCCAAAATCATCTGCGGCAAAATTGTCGACGCCGCGCGGGCGCGTGAAGCGGCGCGCAAGGCGCGTGAGCTGACCCGCCGCAAGGGCGTGCTCGATTCCTTCGGTCTGTCGGGCAAGCTGGCCGACTGCCAGGAGCGCGACCCCTCGCAATGCGAACTGTATCTGGTCGAGGGTGACTCGGCAGGCGGCTCGGCAAAGCAGGGCCGCGACCGGAAGAACCAGGCGATCCTGCCGCTGCGCGGCAAGATTCTCAACGTCGAGAAAGCCCGTTTCGACAAGCTGATTTCTTCGACCGAGATCACCACGCTGATCAGCGTGCTCGGCACCGGCATCGGCAAGGACGAATACAACGCCGACAAGCTGCGTTATCACCGCATCATCATCATGACCGACGCGGACGTCGACGGCTCGCACATCCGCACCCTGCTGCTGACCTTTTTCTACCGGCAGATGCCGGAGCTGGTTGAGCGCGGTCACATCTACATCGCGCAGCCGCCGCTGTACAAGATCAAACACGGCAAGCAGGAGCGTTATCTGAAGGACGAGCACGAGCTCAAGCAGTATCTGCTCAAGCTGGCCCTGTCCGAAGCCGAGCTCTATACCAAACCCGACGCGCCGGCCCTGTCGAAAGACGCGCTGGAAGAGGTTGCCAAACACTATCTGCTGGCTGAAGCGGTGATCGAACGCGAAAGCCGGATCATCGATTCCGAAGCCCTGCATGCCCTGCTCAACAATCCGGTGACGCTGGATCTGTCGGATGAAGCGGCGGCACAGAAAAGCGCCGTGTCGCTGGCGGGTCTTTACAGCGACACCAAGAACGTCAAAATCGACTCCAAATACGACGAGAAGAGCGAGTCGCACATCCTGCGAATTTCACGCACCCAGCACGGTGTGGCGCGCAGCACGATGATCGACAACGACTTCCTGCAGAGCGGCGACTACGCACAGATCCGCAAAACCGCGCAGATGCTGCACGGTCTTCTGGGTGATGGCGCGTACATCAAGCGCGGCGAGCAGATGCGCCCGGTGCGCGATTTCCGCGAAGCCATCGACTGGCTGCTGGCGGAAGTGCAGCGTGGCGTAGGCATCCAGCGTTACAAAGGTCTGGGCGAGATGAATCCCGAGCAGCTGTGGGATACGACGATGAATCCGAAAACGCGTCGACTGCTGCGCACGCGGATTGATGACGCCATCGGTGCCGATGAAATCTTCACGACGCTGATGGGTGATGCGGTCGAACCGCGTCGCGCCTTCATCGAGACCAACGCCTTGGGTGTGCGCAACCTCGACGTCTGATTTCCCGGCGCGCAATAAAAACGGCCACCATCGCGTTT